>CAYSHP010000011.1:0-51311 GCA_964430875.1 uncultured Halanaerobiales bacterium | reverse complement strand
AAAATGCAATTTACTTTCAATAAAAATATTTTTATTATTTCCTTTAAAAATTAACGCAAAAAATTAACCCCTCTATGAGGGGTAATTTAATGTTTAATATAAATATTTTGCTAATCTCGTTCAAAAGCAACACAACGTCCAATACTTGCTTCCATATCTATACCTCTCCAGGGGAAGAACCCGATTAACATTCTTTTGTTACTTAGTTTATCAATTTCTCCTCCTAAGTTTTCAGCATGAATAATTCCTTCTGGAAATAATTTGGTATGCATAAACTGCCTACTGTCCTTATGAGAAAATATTTCATCAAGTGGTTTGCCAAGATATCTCTCAGCTTCTTTAGCTAAATCCGGTCTCAATTTCCTGCAGACAGTATTCATGGGATGATCGGCAGCTCCACAGTCCACCCCAATCCATTTTAGTTTCTTTTCAATTGCCCAATCAGCAAATTCCATATTAGGACCTGGGTGTTTCATAAAATACCTTTCTTCATCTGCTTCTGGTTGATCCCAACTATACCGATGATAGCCAGTGTTAATTATTAAAATATCTCCTCTTTTTACTTCAACTCTCTTTTCAATCATCTCTGAAGTATAAATATCATAATCGCCTACTTCATCACTTAAATCAACTATTACACCTTCCCCAAATAGATCTTGAATAGGAATACTTGCCATATCACGGCCTGCTGACCAAAAATGCCTTTCACTATCTAAATGAGTACCGATATGATTGGGCGTTTTGATTATTTGACCATTTACTCTATCAGTAGAAAGTCTTTTAAAATATTTAATTTCAAATGGTTTAAAGGATGGCCAGGGTGGAGTTGATACACCAATAGGTTGTGTTAGATCATATAATTTCACTTTTTCACCTTCTCTTTTTTATTATCTAGTAAATCTTATATTAGTACTTCCAAAAACTGATGAAACTTTTATATAAATAAATTTTTCATCCTCAGCAGTCACATTGCTATAGTTAAGATCACCAAAACTAACTGAGTTACCACTTGGTAATGTTGCTTTACCAAAAACTGAGGAAGCTTCTAGCTTGATAGGTTTATCTGAATCAAGCAATACTTCACTTGCCCCAAAGATAGTATTAATTTCAATTAGTTGTGTAATATTATCTAAATTAATATCGGTTAAATCAATGGTACCACTTCCAAATAATATTGTATATTCATCTTCAATTTCATTTACAACCTTGATATTTGTATCAGAAAAAATGACAATATTATCATCCGGTATAAAAATGCCCCCTCCGACTAGAATTGCAATCCCTACATAAATTATTAGTAAGCCAATAATAATTCTGCCAAAAGGTATATTAATGTCAAAAGATCTTAATAATGCCGCTATACCAACTAAAATAAATAAAACTCCTATCAAAGTGCTGCCCAATAAATTATTCACTCTCAACTTCAAACACCTCCCTATATTTATATTCGCCTTAATTTAAAAACTCCCTTCATAAATTTGTAAAAACAAAAAAATAAACCCAGCTCTATTAAAAGCTGGGATAATTTAATGAATTTTATATAACTTTAATCCTTATCCTTTATAGCCCTGACCATAGCCACCATTTCTTTCTAATCCATTTTCAAAAGCTCTTAAGTGATTTTCTGATCCTCGTTTTAATTCTTCAAATACTTCAGCTATATCTTCTGGTATATCTTCTTTTAAAAACACTTCATACATCTCTATATTAGCAATTTCTGCTTTTACACCGGTCTGTAAAGCTGCTTCATTATCTTCAGGTAATACAACATGTTCACTCGCAGTATCGTCTGGTAAATCTACATCATACTCAGCAAATAATGTCTTTAATAATTCAATATGGTATTCCTCTGCTTTTATAATATTACTAAAGGGTCTTTGCACTCCATATTCATCCATTATTAATTCATATTCAGTGCGTGCTAAATATTCGTCTTGAATAGCATATACTAGCATTTGTTCTAATGTATAATCTTCAGTTTGTTTTGCTCCACTAGCACCATAATCATCTGATGCTAGTACACCAACTGTACCTATAAATAAACTTCCTAATATTGTTATAACTAAAACCCAGATTAACTTATGATCAATTAACATTTCCATTTCTATCTCATCTCCTTTTTTTATCTTATCTTTATTATAAAAGGAGATCTTGAAGAAATTATGAATTTTAAAACAATTTTTGATTATAAATATCAAATCGTAAATTGCTTATAATTTTCTATTTATCATTAAAGTCATAATCATTGTCAGTAATATCAATCACATTATCTTTATTTTTATCTTTCTTATCACCTTTTGAGGAATTATAGGGATCATATTCATCAATTGTCCTTTTAATATAATAAAGACCAATTAATAGTACAAATATATTATCTAACAAACCTGCTAATGGGAAAAAATAATATGGAATGATTGTTATAGGAGAAATAAAGTATATAAAAGGTACTATAAAAAGTACTTTTTTGGTCAATTTAATATTTTTATCCTTAAAATATTTCATTACCTTAAAGAAAAAATAGGAAGTATTCATTATTATCGCCTCTCATTAAAAATAATTATTGAAATAATCTTAAACCTTTTTGTTTTGCATAATCTATAAGTCTGTTATAATAATTATAACCTATTTTTTTATTTAATTCAGTATAATATTTTGCATTAAAGGCAAGATAGTATTTTTTCATAATCATCTGAATTATAAACAAGTGGAATTTCTAAACCCTTTTCAATTGCAATATCAACTGCTTTGATTATACCATATTCCATATGGGTAGGTGAAACAAAATTTATATTATGACAGCCCTTTTTTATAAATTAAGCAGAGTCTCAGTTAAATCAAATGGTTCAATATAATTTTCTACCCCGTTTTAACTTATATCATTATTTTGACAATAGACACATTTAAAATTATAGTTACTAAAAAAGATAGTTCCAGAACCTTTCTTACCTACTAAAAGAGGCTCCTCTCCGTAATGAGATTCATAACTGCCAATTTTAATTCTACTGTCACTGTTACAGATTCCTTTTTCACATTTAATTCTATTTTCTCCACAGTCATTCGAAAATAGTTGACAGTTACTAATAATTTCTTTTAATTTATTTATTCTCTCTTTTATTATGCCTTATTCTTTTAATTTTAGATAAGGGTATTATATACCATTATTATAACCAATCTATTTAACTATTATTTGTTATAACCAAGTGGGATAATTAAAAGAGGAGTTTGCTTTATATTACCCATTACTTTTTTTATTTTATCATTTTCAAATGCACCGATAATAACACCACTTAAGTCTTTGCTTTCTGCTGTTAAAATTACATTTTGTGCTGCCATGCCAGCCTCCATATGAACATATTTTTTACCTCGTTCTCCATAGCGCTTTGTAGTTTCATCATAATTGGCTGTTATTATAATGCTTGCCGGTGCATCAGCTATAGGTGCTTGGTTTAAAGCTGCTGCAGCTAAAGCTTGAGACAAATTATTTTTAATTATTTTTTGTAATTTATGTTCAGTTGGGACATATTTATATAGTCCATTAGTTATATTATTGACATTTGATATTAATATATATATTTCCAACGGATTGGTAGCTCCTGCTGAAGGAGAAGTTCTCGTAGGTCCACTTATTCCGTCAACATTTATCCCTTCAGACGCCCATATTATCTCGCTAATATCTTCAAAAATAATAGCTTTATTCTTATAATTTCGTATGGACTTTCTATTATATAGTAGATTTATCAATTCGCTTTCTTTATTAATTTCTGAAAGTTTAATTTCTTTATCAATATTATCATTTTGACTGTCTAAATATGAATTATATAATAAAAGTGAGGATGAAATTATGATTACAGTCATCAATATAATAATTATTTTTCTCTTATTTTTAAACATTAAGCTCATCACCTCAATTATATTTAAAATAATCTTCTTTACTTATCTATAGTATATAATAAAACTTTTATCATGACAAAATTAAGGCAAATCTTCCACCTATCTTGATACCATATATAAATCACTGAAAAAATTTCCATTAATATTTCTCACTTTATTTTAATGGTATTTTTGTTATCAATTTATTGAATGATTTATAAATAATAGACAAAATTATTTAAATTATTGTCTAATTAATATACAATGATTTGGCTACCAGGACATGAAGTGTTTAATAAGTTATCAAAAACATAATTTAAATAAAGGGCCTCTTGCTATTAGAAAAATAAAGATGTTATATATTTTTAATGTCTAAAATGATTATTCAGTATATTTTTTAAGTATGTACTTAAAAAGAAAAACCCTCCTATTACAGAGGGCTATTAACAAATTATTTATTTATAAAGTATATTAGCTAGTAAAAAATGAAATTAGTTATAACTTAAATTGACTTTAATTATTATTTGCCTGTTACAGAAACATTATCTATTAAAATATAAGGCGTATAACCCCACATATTTGGATATAATTTATTACCTATATTGATAACATTTTGAAAATCTTCATAAATATTTCCGGCTATCATAACATCTTGCAGCCTTCCTACTTTTTTACCACCTTTAACATTAAATCCCTGTGCTTGAACTGAAAAATGTCCCTGTTCATAGTTTGAAGAATGAAAACCAATTACATTTGTTACATAAATTCCATCTTTTAGGATTGATAAAAGCTCTTCTTTACTTTTATTTTTAGTTTCAACTACGGGATTTATAAAGTTAGGGGACACAGAGGTTGATATACCTTCCCTAAACAACTCTTTTTTCAAACCATTACCAGTTGATTTAACATTCAACTTATTAGCATATTCTAAATCATAAAGATAATTTTTTAAAACGCCTTTTTTTATTATATCTCTTTTGTAAGTTAATATCCCTTCATCATCAAAAAATCTTCTACTATTTGATTCCTCCATATGTGGTTTATCTATAATATTAATTTTATCACTAAAAATCTTTTCTCCCTTTTTATTAATTAAAGGTGAAGTTTCTTGATAGATCTTTTTACCACTTAGACCAGCTTGTAAACTGACAAATAAAAAATATAAGGAACGTGGTGCAAATAATACAGGTAATTTACCGGTTTTAGGAATAGAAATTTCTTTGGCAATATTATATTGATCTATAAAATCATCAATCTCATCTTTAAATATATCTGTAAACATCTTACTGCTTTCAAAATTTTTAGCTATATAAGAACCCCCGCCTTTAACTGGAGAACCAATTAATAATTTAAAGTTACATATTTCATCTTTAAGTTCTCCTCCCTGGCTTGTTCTTATATCTATCCTATTAAACATTTTAGTAATCTCTATATCTAAAGTTAAATCAGTTTGTTTAGACTTTATATAATTTATTATTTTTTGAATATAATCAAATATTACAGGTGGATTAGAACTTTCATATGCCTTTCTTGCTTTAAGGGAAGTTTTATCAATTTTATCTGAAGTAAAATCAAACTGAACTTCTTTACCAAATTTTATTGATTTATCAGCTCCGTCAATTAACTTTTCCATTATCTTATTCGAATTTCCATAGGTATAATTACTACCAAAGGTATTGTCGTTCTTAGCTCTCAAGGAAGTACTGTTTAAATTATTATGTTCTATGCTTTCTAAATCCCAATTTTCTATCTTTATCTTAACTTTACTGGCAGCTTTTTGTAAAAATTCTGCTTCTTCAAATCTCTCTTCTACTCTATTGAAATAATTCATCTTATCTCCCCCCTAGATTTGCTGAATCAATCTTAATATGGGGAGCACCTTTTCCAGAAAAAATATTTAACTGCATAGGATCTCCCTTCCCACAGCCACCAACTTCATTAAAGGTTAGATCATCAGCAACCATTGAAATGTTATTTAGTGTTTTGAACAATTCACCACTTATATTGATATCTCTTACCATCTCTTGCTTTTTACCATTAACAATTTTATACCCATACTCAGCTCCAAAGGTAAATTGATCACCAGTAGTTTGGCCGCCTTTACTATTAAAAAGATAGTAACCTTCATCTATTGAATTTATCATAGCCTGTAAATCATCTTCTCCACTATCTATAAAAATATTTGACATTCTAATAATAGGAGTATGGTTACAATCAACAGCCCTCATATTACCGGTCACCGGTTCGGAAAAAATATCAGCGGTTTCACGTGAATGCAGTCTTCCATTTAGAATACCCTCTTTAATTAATACAGTTCTTAAGCCCGGTTGACCTTCATCATCATATTTGTAATAGCCGGGAGTATTTTTTATGGTAGGATCATCTATAACATTTAAAATTTTGGAACCTAATTTTTTACCGATCTGTAGTTTATCAATAAAGGAAGGATTATTTTTTATAATATCGGCTTCAGATAAATGTCCGAAAGCTTCATGTATTAATACAGATGCTAACTGAGGATTTACTATAATAGGATAATTACCCGCTTTTATAGGTTCGGCTGTGAGCATTCTTTGTAAGATTTCAACTTTTTCTAGTAAGTCATCTTCTCTATCTAATAGATTATTAAATTCCGGAAAACCTCCAAAACTTACTCCCTTAATTTGTACTACATCATTTTTTTTGGCGAAAATTGCACCATGAATATAACTGGCTAGCATTTCATATTCAATAACCGAACCTTCTGAGTTTACAAATGTTCTCTTTGAATTAAAGTCTTTATAATTAAATATAGTGTTAATTACATTATCTTGTTTTAAGGCAAGTTCATTGTATTTTTTTAACAGTTCTTTTTTATCAGATAAACTAATATCTTTAGGATGGTTTTTAGGATTAATCTCAATTGTATCCTTTATCACAGGGGAACTTTTCAAACTGATTTTTTCTTGCTGATAATCACTAGCGACATCACTTAATTTTTTTAATTCACCAAACGTCTTAACTGCATCTTTTACTTCACTAAAAGAACCATATACTTTAGTACCCTTATCATAGATTCTAATATGGCCGCCCTCTCGATAAGTTTCTTTAATCTCCTTTAATTCGTTACCTTCAAATCTAATATCTGTTTCGTTGTTTCTTTCAAATCTTATATCACTATAATCTAGATGATCCTTTGTAAGTAATTCTATAAATTTTTCTTTCATGTGCTCACTCCTCATATAATATATTTATGATGAAATTTTAAAAATTTATAAAAAATCAATTATTTTTAAAAAGATAATTGACCGCTAACCTAAACTGTTCATACATTTCTAAACCTTCTAGATCACTTAAGCTATCAACTAAATTTGTATAATACCAATTTTGTTTTTCATATCCTCTATTAAATCTACTCCATAATTTATCACCAATTTCATCATAATCACGAATCATACTTCTAATATTACTTAGTTTATCAGCACAAGAAATGTATTTGATTTTCCTTTCAGCATTTCTTAAGTGATCTACTGTATATTGTTTACGCTCCTCCCAGGCTGTGTTATCTCTGTTTTCCAGTCTTTCAGAAGCACCGATTACCAAATCAGTAATTTCTTTTCCAAATCTATCTTTTAAATCTGTAATTTTAATTTCAGTATCTTCTAAAGTATCATGTAATAAACCAGCAGCGATGATTTCTTCAGACATATTATTCTCCTGTAAGGTTAAAGCTACTTCAATAGGATGAACTATATATGGTATCTGATCTCCACCTTTTCTATTTCCACTTCGGTGAGCTTTGGTGGCAACCTTTAAAGCTTCTGCAATAATCGAATTTTTCTTTAATTCCATAGTTTATCACATCCTTTATATACTATTATATTAAAATTTAGAAAATTTTTCTAGTATTTAAAGAAATAAAAAACGCTGGCAGATAATTTTATATCTGTCAGCGTTCTTATGATTATAATCTAGCTCCACCTTCACGGCTTTTATATCTTTTTAAGATAATATTACTTTTTACTCTTGTAATACCTTTTTGTGAATAAATTTTCCTTATCATGAATTCTTCCAGTTCATCTTGATCGGAAAGCAACGAATGCATGTGTAAAGTAGAAGCCCCTGTCATCAAATATAAACTGTAGACTCTTTCTTCTTCTGCTAACTTTGTTGCTACTTCATCTAAATTATTAGGATCTACATCAATTTCAAAAAAAGCCGATAAATCCTTTTCTATTTTTTCAGGATTTAAAACTACTGTAAATTTTTCAATGACACCTTCTTTTTTCAACTTAACAATCCGTTCTCTAACACTTGCCCTCGTTAAATCAACTTTTCTACCCAACTCAGCATAGCTAACCCTACCATCATCTTCCAGTTCCTTTAAAATCGTATAATCAATTTCGTCAATAATAAATCCCCCCTAATCGTGATATTTTTAATTCAAGTATTAAAGTTTAAAAATTTTTATCCAAAATAAAGAGTAAAACCGGTACCTACAGCTGCTATTATTAACCCTAATGTAATAACTAAAGAATTATTAGCAGACACTCCCCAGTACAGAAAGGGAAAGTTAAGCCAGGTAATAATCACTGACCATAAGAGTCCACGGTTTCTATCTTTTTCTTTAAAGATTTCCTTAATATCAAACAAGTTATTCTTCACTGTTTCTCACCCTTAATATTATATTATATTCTTGTCTAAAAACCAAGATAATAGATTAAAAATAAAGCAGGAATGCCTACTGAAAGTCCCATAATAATTACATAAATAATTGTCTTTTTGATAATCTCGCCTTCTTTACCTACAATCTTAGTAACCCCGGTTCCTAACGCTACATTCATAGGGGAAATGATAGTACCAATCGCTCCACCTGTAGTCTGTAAGGAAGCTATAATTAAACTATTAATTCCTAAAAAGACAGCTACATCTTTTTGGAAAGCAGCAAATACTATATTAGAAGAAGTATTACTCCCTGTCATAAAGGAACCTAAAATACCTATGAAAGGTGATACTCCTGGAAATACACTACTGGCAATTTCAGCTGTGCCTTTCGCTAAAAAGGCAGTCATCCCGGTTTCCATCATGACAACGGCCATCATACTCATCGTCATTACAGTTACCGTAGAAGGAATAGCCTGTTTAATCAATGAGCCAACTACTTCTTTACCGTAATGTTTTTTCCATAACCCTTTTTTAATAAAATAGATAATCGAAATTACCACTGATAAAAATACTAAGGTACCAGGGGTTGTTAAAATCGAGATCGGAGAATAGGAAGCAGTTGCTTCATTAACTATACCTAAAGCTGTTTCGGTTCTGGGAAAAGATAAACCAATCTCTAATTTAGACAACATACTTTTTAAAGGGGTTAAATAGATGCCAAAGGCTAAGATCAAAAGTGTATAATAAGGAGCAAAAGCACTATGAAAACTCATCTTATTTTTATTTACTGATTTTTTAACCGGATTATTATTATACCACTTTGTTTTTGGTAAAACTAAAGTGCCTACTCCCATACCCACTAAACCTGCAACTAGAGATGCTATGTAAGGTAAAACAAAGTTGGCGGTGATAATTAAAGTAAAACCCATACTTATTGCAATCGCTAAAGCGGCTGGGGCCCCTTTTTTTAAGCCTTCTTTTCCATTATACAAATAAGATATACTTAAACCGGTTACAATACAAACGATAGTTAAAAAGATACTGCTCCAGAAAGCCAGTCCAGACGGATCAAGGTTAGTCATCTTAAGCAAGGCTGCATATGAAGAACCTAAAGAACCAAAGGTTACTGCCCAGGCTCTCCCTAATAAGGCTGAGCTTGTGGCAATTACCGGGCTAAAACCTAAGCCTACTAAAAGCGGGGCAGCAACCGCAACCGGAGTACCGAACCCAGCTACTCCTTGTAGTAAGGAAACAAAACCCCAACTGATAACAAGTAGCTGTAATACCTTTGTATTACCGGTTAAACCCGTAAAAGTACGGGCAATAACTTCAAAACCGTCAATTTTAGAAACAATATTATATAAAGCCATTGCACCCCAGATAATATATAAAATAAAAATGGTTGTCCAGAGGCCTTTTAAGGAAGCAACAGCCAGTAATTTTAGATTTGCTCCGAAAAATAGATATCCTATTACTGCCGCAATAAACCAGCTAAAGGCTCCTGATTTACCACCACTCCAACTAAAAGCCATGATTAATGTAAGGACTGCAACTATTGGGATAAATGATAAAAACCAGTAGAAAAAATTAAGTTCAAATTCCATCCATTATCTTCCTTTCAGAGTAATCATAATTTTTAATTAGTATAACAAAATATATTTTTGCTGTCAATACTAAAATTATCCAATGTATGATTTATAAAATAAATTTTTATACATATATCTAAATTTATGGCCTAAAAACTTTACAAATTAATTTTATTATGGTATATTAACTTTAATAATATTTATTCAGTATAAGAAAAAACTATAAAAGGAGGAGTTCTATGAGTAGAAAAGTATTGAGTATTATTATCCTTGTAAGTATTTTAGTAGTTGGTGTTTTTGGAATTGTATCAGCACAGGATTACCCCACTAAACCCGTACAGTTTATTGTTCCCTGGTCACCTGGTGGTGGTAGTGATACTTTAATGAGAATAGTTGCAAAGTATCTAGAAGAAAATATTGGTGAAGCAGTCCCGGTTATTAATAAGCCCGGAGTGAGTGGTACCCTAGGGTTACAGGAATTAAAAGAAAAACCTGCTAATGGTTATCATATTGGACAAATCCATGAAGGATTACTAGCTGCTTACCATGTAGGTATCACAGACCTAAACTATAATGACTTTACTCCCGTGGCTTCAATGACAAACTCTCCCCAATTTTTAGCTGTTAGAGCAGACGCACCTTACAATAATTTGGAAGAGTTTATTGAATATGCTAAAGCTAATCCGGGTGAAATTTCTTTTGGAGTTACCTTAAAAGGTATACCGCATATTTGGACAGCTATTTTAGAATCCAAATTAGATACTAAATTTAGATATGTAGGATATGAAGGTACTGGAGAAAGAGTGCAAGCTTTAGCTGGTGGATTCATTGACGCCGGTCCTATTGACTATGCCTCTGGTATTCAGTTTGTTGAATCTGGCAAATTTAAGTTTATTGCTTTTGCTGCAGAAGAGAGATCTGAAAAACTGCCTGATTTACCAACTTTTGCAGAAGAAGGTTATGAGATTATCTGGAGTGTACAACGAGGAATAGTTGTACCTAAGGGAACCCCACAAGATGTAATTGATGTTTTAGAAAAGGGATTAAGAGAAACAGCTGAAAATGAAGACTTTGTTACTGATGTAGAAAAAGCCGGTGGTGAAGTTAAATTTAGAGGTCAAGAAAACTATATAAACTATCTTGAAACATTAGACAAAGATATTGCTGCAGTAGCAGACCAAATTGAACAATAAATTAGTAATTAATATAACGTAGGGGAATGTGATTAAACCCCTACGTTATATAATTAATTAAAAAGTTTAAAGGAGTCTTAAATTATGGGTGAATTGATTATAGCCATTCTTTTTTTAATATTAAGTCTTATAATATTTTTGCAAGCTGGAAATTTGCCTGATTCCAGTTATGAACCCTTGGGCCCAGCTGGTTTCCCTAGAATTATTGTTCTAGCCATGGGAATATTAGCTATCTTTTTAATTGTAAAAAAGATTAAAAAAATAGATTTTAGCCAAGCAAGTTTTGATTTTAAAAATATTTTTAAAAAATATAAATTGATATTCATCACATTAATTAACTTTTTATTTTACATATTAATTATGAGATATATAGGATTCAGAATTTCAACTTTTATTTTTGTTTTTGTTACTCAGTTATTACTTGGACCTAGAAAAGAAAAAAAATATCTTGTGGTAGGTGCTATTGCCTTAGTAATTAGTCTCGGATCTTATTATTTTTTCCAAAATTATTTGGGAGTTATTTTCCCAGCTGGAATATTCTTTGAATAATTATTTATTTCAATACTTAAAAAAAGAGGGATTTTTATGATAGATATGTTTTTATTAGGTTTTGAACAAATATTAAGCTTCAATTTATTAATAAATATGTTTTTAGGTGTATTAGCAGGTATAATTGCAGGAGCTATTCCCGGCTTTACTATTACTATGGCAATTATATTAACTTTACCCTTTACCTTTGCCATGAGTCCTACCGTAGGAATCGCAACAATGTTGGGAGTTTTCGTAGGTGGTCTTTCAGGTGGTTTAATTACTGCTGCCCTTCTAGGAATACCTGGAACCCCCTCAGCGGTAGCAACTACCTTTGATGCATTTCCCATGGTAAAAAATGGACAACCAGGTAGGGCTCTTGGTATTGGAATTTGGGCCTCATTTTTTGGTTCTTTATTAAGTATGGTCCTTTTAATAACTTTAGCACCCCAGGTAGCTAATTTAGCTATGAAAATAGGTCCCTGGGAATATTTTTCTCTCATTGTATTTGCTTTAACTATTATTGCAAGTGTGACAGGAGATTCAGTAATTAAAGGGTTAATGGCTGGTCTTTTAGGTCTATTGATTGCCACTATTGGTCTAGATCCCATGAGTGGAAGTGCTCGCTTTACCTTTGGGATTGGTTTTTTAGAAGCAGGTGTTCCTTTTTTAACAGTTTTAATAGGTATATTTGCTGTTTCTAGGCTTTTAACTGAACTTGAAAATAAAGAGGAAGTCAAACAAGGTGAAGAATTAGTTACTGGGAAAATTAAATTTGAAATTTTTAAATCTTTAAAAGAAGTTTTATCTCAACCTGTAAATTTGATAAGGTCTTCCTTGCTTGGAGCACTTATCGGAGCAATACCCGGAGCTGGAGCAAGTATTGCTAATATACTTGCCTATGATCAAGCCAAAAAAGGTTCTAAACATCCTGATAAATTTGGTACAGGCATACCCGATGGGATAATTGCTTCAGAATCTGGCAATAACTCCACTGCTGGTGGTGGTTTAATCCCTATGATAGCTCTGGGTATTCCCGGAAGTGCAGTCAGTGCAGTTATGTTAGCAGCCTTACAAATTCATGGTATTAATCCTGGTCCGATGTTGATTATTAATAATCCAGAAATTGTTGGAACAATCTTTGTTGGCTTTTTCATTGCTACAATTTTTATGCTCTTAATTCAATTTTGGGGGGCCAGATTATTTTTGAAGATAACTCATATTCCAAAATATATTTTAGTTCCAACCGTAATGGCTCTTTGTGTAATCGGGTCTTATCTTTTAAATAATAGATATAGCGACCTTTACATCTTATTTGTGATGGGAATTATAGGTTATTTCTTAAAAAAATATAATTTCTCATTAGCACCGGTAATCTTAGGAGTTATCTTAGGCCCAATTGCCGAAACTAATTTAAGAAGAGCTATGATGACCAGTCCTGATTGGACACTCTTTTTTACCAGGCCAATTTCAATTGGTTTTCTTATCTTAGGATTACTCTCAATAATGTATTCCATCTGGCAATCCTACTCTGTAAAAAAGAGATCCAATGGTGCTTAAGTTGTTAAGAACATGATAACACTAGTCAATATAGCTATAAACAAATATTAGAAACTGTTGAATTATTAATGATAATAGGGAAAGTTTGAAAAATAAAGAAAACTATATAAAACATTAAAAGGAACAGCGCTTTAATCGCTGTTCCTTTTTACTTTAATTACAACTATTTATTTATTATTATATTTAAAGGTCCACTTATTTATACATATAGTCTCTAGTTAAAGGTAATTCAATATTTTTACCTTTAGAAAATAATACTTGGTGAACTGTAGTGTCTAGATATCTAAAGGTAGCCACCACTCCTGCTAAAAATAATCTCCATCTCCTGACAAATTTTTCATCAAACATTTCTTCTACTTCATCTGTAACCTCTTCATAGTTATCATACCAGTTTTCAGCTGTTAATGAATAATGAAAACCAGTATTTTCAACATCCTGCACTAAAAAGTTATGTTCAGGTAATTCCCAAATTATTTCTCTAAGAGAAGGAATATAACCCCAGGGGAATATATATTTTTCTAACCAGGCATTAGTGGGTTGTTCTTTCGGGTGTGTAATTGAATGTAATAAAGATAAACCACCATCTTTTAACATATTATTGATAGCTGTAAAGTATTCCGGTATGTGTTCTTGACCAACATGCTCAAACATCCCAATACTCACTATTTTTTCAAATTCAACATCTTGATTAGCTAAATCTCTATAATCTTGTTCCCTAATTTCAATACTATCCTCTAAACCTTTTTCAGCTACCTTTTTACGAGCTCCTTCTACTTGTTCTTCACTTAAAGTAATACCTAAAACCTTGACTCCATATTGTTCAACTGCCCTTATAGCTAATGAGCCCCAGCCACAACCAATATCTAATAATTTTTCACCTGATTGTAAGTTTAACTTTTTAAGTACATGGTCTATCTTTTGTAATTGTGCTTTTTTTAAGTCATCATCTTTGGACTTAAAATATCCACAGGAATATGTCATAGTTTCATCCTGCCAGAGTTTAAAGAAATCGTTACCTAAGTCATAGTGGTCCTGAACTCCTTCTTTTTGTTCCTCAAAAGAAGCTTCTTTTTGACGTTCCCAAAAATCATCTGGGATATAGTCTCCAGCATCCTCCATTAACCTATTTACATTTTTAGCACCAAATTTTAATACTTCTTTTAAGTTTCCTTCAAGATCAATATCACCTCTCATATAAGCTTCTCCAAGCTTTAATTGAGGCTGTTTGCGAATCTCATTTATATCTAACTTTTCATTAAAAATAATTCTAAAATCTAGTTCTTGAAAATCATCGTCTCCAAACTGTTCCGTTTGACCATCCCAATAAGTAACTTCAAAATTTGCTCCTTTGGCTTTGTTAAATACCATCTGTAATATCTTCTTTTGAAACATATTTATTACCTCCTATTCAGTTTGTATTAAACCATTAATACTTGTACTATTAATAATTTGGGTTGATGAATAATAGAGATAATATTAAATTTTATGATAATTCTTATTTATTCCTTTAAATATTAATTAATAAACTCCTTTTTAATTTTTACAAAATAAATTATTTGAAAACTACTGTTTAAAGTTAAGCATTTTGCTTATCTTTATACATTAATAAGAAGTAGTTTAAGGTTATCACAGATACTATGGTTATTATGCCTAATAATAACCAACTATAAGCATAAGTACCCGTTCTGTCAGCTATATATCCAAAAATGGGCGGTCCTACTATTATACCTATCCTAATAAATAATAGTGATAAACCAATTCCCATACCGGCTTTTTCTTCACCTACTTGATTTGAAACTTCAGAAAAATATAATCCATGCCAGCCTCTGCCTGTAGCACCTAGAAAAAATGCAAGTATTAATATTATAGGTAAAACCGGGTTAAAATTACTTAAAAGTCCAAATAATAATGAAATTAGGCTCATCAAGATACCTACTATAAGAAAGCCTCTTCTTTCTACTCCCCCCATAAATTTATCATTTAAATAACCCCAGCCTGTTCTACCGGCCATACTACCGATTTGTAGTACCATTAATCCTAAACCAGCAGTTACTTCTGTAAAATTATAATCGGTAAATAAAAAGAAACTAAAATGAGTTACAACTACACCTGAAACCACACCAAAAATTATTCCCAATATACAAAGTATAATTAAATACTTATTACTAAAAAAAGAATTGATGTTATTAATAAAGGAATTACTATTATCTTCATTAACCTGATCAGTATTATTATTTTTATCTTCATAAGTAAAATAGAAGATGATTCCTACTAATAAAAATAATATACCTAATAAAGTAACAAGCATTTTCCAACCTATTCTAACTCCTAGCCAGGGTAGTATACTGGCACCGGCTACTCCTCCTAGGGCAAAACCCATTGTCATAATACCCATAGCTGTCGATTGTTTATCACCTTTAAACCATTCTGCGACCGCTTTACTAGTGGAAGGCAAAATAATACTCAACCCCAAACCATTTAACATAGCAAATAGCATAAGTAACATAAAACCATTTGCAAGAGAATGGAGTATTATAAAAACTCCCATTAAAGATAATCCCCAAAATATACTTCGCTTGACACCAAAATAATCTGCAATATGACCTGAAAAAATAACTACAACCGCCATACTAAAAAACAAAAAGGTAGAATAAAGACCAACCTGTGCTCTGCTTAAATCAAATTCAGCTTGTAAAAAAGGAAATAATGTCATGATCCCATTTCTATATACCCCAGAGAAAAAACCTGCTGTAGTAATTATCATAAGAACTTTCCAGTTAAAAGTATTTGTAGTAGTTTGATTATTTTGCATATTGTTCACTCCTTAGAAAATATATTTATATGTGTTTGATAATTATCTGCTTTATTATATGATTATCTAATTATAACAAGTATTCTCAAAACTATAAACATAATATTAACATATATTATTAATTCTTGATGTAAAAAAATAACCCCTCAAAATGAGGGGATTATTGAAGACATATCCTATTTTACAATCATTACAGAATTTTGGGCATGTCGGACAACTTTTTCAGTTATACTGCCTAAGAAGAATCTTTTAATTCCGCCTATACCCTTATCTGCTAATACTATCATATCAATATCATTTTCTTCAGCATAATCACATATAACATCAGCTGGATCTCCATGTTTTATAATCTTTTTTAACTTAGTATCTACACCAGTAAAATGTTCTGCTGCTTCTTTTAATACTTTTTTGCCCTTTTTTTTCATTTCTTCACGATTAATTTCTCTTAACTCCTCAATTGTTTTATCTGGGATATAAGCATCTACTTCTCTTAATTTAATATCACTTGATTCCAAAACAGTAATTAAAGTAACTTCACTTTCCAATGACTTAACCAATTCCGCCACTTTATCAGCTGCTTTTCTAGAACTCTCCGAACCATCTACTGCCAAGAGAATCTTTTCCATAATACCCCTCCTCGTATAATATAATTAACTAACTATTATAATGGGGGATAAAATATATAGCTTTTTATCTTGTAATTTAATTATATCTAATTTTATCGATTATTTCCATATATTATTTGTTTTTACTCAAACTAATAATTTTAAATCTTAAATTTATATATTCTGCTTGATAAAAGTTAAGCTATAATAGCCAGTTCTTTTAAAGCAGTTAATCTTTACTTTGTAGTATAATTATTTCTTATTTAAACATTAAATGATTCGGCATTTCTTAAACCTTATTTACTTATTAAAACAATTTCTTGAACTGTTCTTTCTAAAGTGGTAAAAATTTTGTTTTAAAAAATATATATGTTAATTCTATTATTACAACAATTTAATTTGTTATTTCCCCTTAATTATCATATTTTATTAATATTATAATAAATTACCTAGTTATAGTTAAATTACAAATGGAAATAACTTTTTATACAAAAAAATACCCCTTTACAGGGGTACTAATTTACAATTATTTTTGTTTAACTATTAGGAAATTTTCTTATCTTCTTTAGAAACAGACTTTTCATTTTGATAATATATCTTATAATCCCTTTGATCAATATTATATTTATTAACTAATTTTTGAATTAATTTATTCACTACATTTGGACTCAACTTAGTTTCAATATATATTTTTCTATTTTTTAACTGCATAGGTTCTGGTTTTGTAATCTGGTCTTTGTTATATGAAAAATAAGAACGGCTTATAAATTTAAAATCATCATCATTAATAAAAGCTACAAATCTATCTGGATTTTTATCCTTGAGCATTTTACAGGTTTCTACTAACATTTCTGACCAGTTCTCTACTTCCTTACCTTCATCACCTATATAAAATGCGGCAGGAACTTTTTCTCTAAAGTTCTCATCAAGATAATGTACATTATTCTCATTATATGTATAAGTTTCGTCCTGTTCCTCAAACATTTTGGTAACTTCTTGAGTCTTTATTTTGTTTTGCTCTTCATTGTCTTTTTGTTCCATATCATTATATACTTCTTCTTTATTAGTATTATATCCATTTTCTATTTCTTCACTAACTAATTCTTCTGTTTTGAGATCATCCGTTTCGTTTTCAGAATTTATTTCTTGTTGTTCTTTTGGCTCTGAAGTATCTTGTTGATATAACTTATTGAAAACTTCTTCCTCTTCATAATCATTTACATAAATTTCAGTATCCTCTATGTCTGTATCTGGTTTGTTTTCTTTCACTTCATCTTTTTCTTTCATTTTATTATTTTCGGAATTAGCTTCTTCATTAACCTTTTTCTCATTTTGCTCCACTTCAACCATTGTAATAATATCTTCTAGTTTTTTTATGTAATTTGAAATATCTTCTGATTTATCTATAAAGTTTCTTGCTTTATTATATTTATTATCTAACATCAAATCAGTCATAGATTCACTAATCTCCAGGTTAGTGTCTAACATAACTTCTTTTAAATCATTTAAAGTTCCTCTAATTTCTTCAGCTTTATCGGGAAAATTTTCTTCTAAAAAGTTGGATAATTTGTCTATCTTACCCACATTAACACCTCCCCTTAAGTAATAAAATCTTAATAATCTATAAAAATATTCTTGAAATATATTTATTTTAATTCATTTTATCTAGTAATTTATATAATTGTACATAAATTGATAATTTCCTTCTTTATTTTATAAATTTTCCAAATACACCAATATTCAATATTTATTAATTTCCAAATTTATATTGTTTTTTATAGTAGTTATAATCAGCCATCTCATTATTAAATACGAATAATAATATATTTTCTTAAATATTATTAATATACCTCTAATTAAACTAGATGGGTATAGCTTATCTAAAAGTCCATATACTACAAATTATGTATTTCTTTATTTTTAATTTTTAAGATTAATCTAATATATCTATAATCTAATCAGTGACTAAACTCGGCCTTTTCTCATTGATATCAATTAAATAACCAGATTTTCAATTTATATTTTTTTTTATTATATTTGAAAACTTGTTCAATTTACACAAAACTCTGTTTATTGCTGAACATCAAGCTATTTCTCAATTCTTTTTCAACGTTTATGAGTACAAAATGATTAATTTTATCTTCTTTGATCTACAATAAATACATTAATCTATTCAGAATTTTTTGTATAAACAAAAAAGAAATTATATCTTGTACAATATCTTATAATATATACTTCCCTGTACATAGTGCACCCTTAATTATTAATAAATTCTTATTAAACACCCTGAATTTATTAAAATGAAAACTCTGCCAAAAAGCAGAGTTAATAGTTTAAAACTTATTATTCATCAGCTAGATTATCAAAGTATCCCTGAATTAGTATAACCGGAGTTCCTTTGTCACCACTTCCACTAGCTAGGTCACAAAGACTACCTAAAAGATCAGTTAACCTTCTCGGAGTAGTTCCCTGTGATTTGATATTTGCTACAAGGTCTTCTTCCTTGTTTTTTATTTCTTCTTTCATTGAATTCAATAATTTTTCACCTTCTAAATGGCTTAGATCATTATCTGCTAGATATTTAATTTTAACTTCAGAAGGGGTACCTTCTAAACCAGAAGTATAAGCTGGTGATACTACCGGATCCGCTAATTCCCAAATCTTAGCGACAGGATCTTTAAAAGCCCCATCACCATAAATCATTACTTCTACATGTTTACCGGTCATCTCTTTTAATTTCTTTTGTATTTTATTAACTAAAATTTGTCCATCACGGGGAAATAATTTCAGTTCAGTATCAGAAGCTTTATTAGAACCTAATAAACCATATTCTTCATTATAACCTTTACCCTTATCTTCGTTACAGATATCATCAAGACCTATAACTTTCTCAACTCCCTTTTCTTTTAACTTATTTTTTGTTTTAAATCTGGTATGGATATCGGCTGCAATAACATGTTTAGTATATTCTAAGATAGTTTCGGGACGATTAGAAAGTAATACCTCTATTTCTGTATCTTGAGCTATTTCTTTATATAAATCTACATAATTAACTCCAGTAAAGGGATGTTTAAAATTACCGAAATAATTATAATATTCTTCTTCATTAATAGTATCTGTATAGGGGTTAAAACCTTGTTTTACCATCTCTTCTTCCTCTAATAACGGATTACCCACTTCATCATTAGGATAACTTAACTGTATATATATTTTCTTTTTGCTTTTTGCAATTCCTTTTAAAATCATGGAAAATCTATTTCTACTTAGGATTGGAAAAACAATCCCTATCTCATCAGATGCTAACTTTTGATTAATCTCTTCTTTTATATCATCAATATCAATATAATTACCTTGAGCCCGGGCTACAATAGATTCTGTAACTCCTACTACATCATTATCTTTTAATTCATAATTCTCATGTTCCCATGACTTCTTCAAATAATTAACTACAATCTCAGCTAGGTCATCACCTTCTTTAATAATTGGAATTCTAATTCCACGTACCTGTGTTCCTATTGTCCTCATATACTACACTCCTCTGTTATCATTGTTTTTGTTTTAAAAGAAAACTTAAGAATTTATATTAAATATTATTAACTACTTTGATCCATCAATTTAATATCTGTTACACTAATAATCAAATAAAAAGCTGCCATTGAAATAAAAGCTATTTCAAACATAATCCAAAGCCCCCAATAGTCTGCTATAGCTCCTAATATTGGAGCTAAAACAATTATTATGACAGTTCTTAATTGGGATTCAATAGAAAGCATAGTAGCTCTTTCATCTTTATTAATAACATCACTTAGATAATCTAACATAAAAGGTCTTCTTAAATTTCTGATAATATAGTAGATTAAATAAAATAAGATAATTAATAACGGCAAATTACGCCAGTACAATAATCCGATAAATCCAATTAAAATTGCTGTTGAAATAAATATATAATTTAATACTTTAAATGAACCTGTATAGTATTTTTTTAATCTGTAAGAATTTCTCGTTG
Source organism: uncultured Halanaerobiales bacterium (assembly GCA_964430875.1). Lineage (GTDB taxonomy): Bacteria > Bacillota > Halanaerobiia > Halanaerobiales > M55B127 > M55B127. The sequence goes on along the minus strand of CAYSHP010000011.1, from coordinate 30,507 downwards.
TAAATGAAGTAATAATATTAATAAAAAAGTAAGAAACACCTAATAAAACAGAGAGCATCTTTTCTTCAGTAGAGAACATATAACTGATTGTTAATACCGATAATTGTGTTTTTAAAAGTGGCTGCAGATAGTCTTTTAATACTTTAAAGTAACCATCATAAATTCCTGAATTAATCAAACCAATCCGCAGATGTATTATATTTTTTATATTCTTAAAACTATTTTTAATACCTTCCTTAACTTCTGAAAAATTCAAACTTTTATTGGAATCTCCTTCTAAATAATCAGGATAAGAGCTTATTAAAAAGAAATCAATTATGTAGGGTATAATTGAAAATAAAAAGATATACCGATAACCAGATTCAATAAAAACAACAACTGCTCCTAATATTGCAGAGAGTGAAGAACCTAATAAAGAATATGATTTAGTACGTCCATATACTTCAACTTTTTTATCACTGATATTTTTATAATCTAAATAAGTAAAGATAATTGCTTTATGGGTACCACTACGGAACGCTTCACCGGCTCCAAAAAATAACATCGCAGGGATTAATACAATAAAATTATTGCCTAAATAAAATATTAAAAAGGATATTATATAAAGTATAAAACAAATCTTCATAGAGCTTTTGCGTCCATAATAGTCTGCAAATATACCGGAAGGTACTTCTAAAACATTTTTTATTATTTCTCTGATTGATATTAAAGTTCCAATCTGAAAGTATGTTAAACCTATGGATAAAAAATATACATATAAAAATGGCTCGAAAAATTTAAGATTCTTAAAAAAGCCATAAAAACTAAACTTCCAGATGTTTTTGTCTTTAGTGATATCCAATAAAGATCACCTCAGTTAAGGGCAAAATCATAAATGCTTAATTAATTTACAATTATTCCTTAAAATTTAAAATGAGATCTCTTTTCTCCCTGATCCCATAGCTTTTTTAGTTCATCGTAATTATCCGATAATTTTTTTAGACCTTTTTCAATATCAGATGTATCAATTAATACTGGGACAAAATGCTTTTTAACTCTTTTGATATTCGGACCAAATTTAAGGTTAACACCAACTTGCACATCTTTTTCTTTTAAAATTTTGACAATACTTTTAGCCTTATTAGGATCGGCATGTTTTCTTTCTTCTACGGAATTATTAGCTATTTTCAACTTGAAATCAGCCTTATTCTTATCAACTTCATATATATAATAAAATTCTGCATCTCCAAAATGTCTATTAACAAACTTTTCCCCTTGGTCAGTAGCTACAGCAACTTTTAAACTCAACTTTCTTCCTCCTAATTTAATATATCTATATATTTTTATCTATTAATTCATTTTAAATTATATATGATTTAAAGTTTAAATTCCAGTTTTTTCTAACGATTATAAAAGGGGCAGTAGCAACTGCCCCCGTTAATATATATTTTTTAAACTATATTTATTCTAAGACCACATCTTTAACTAACCATTCACCATTAGGTTTAATAATGAGATTGCTTACATTATTTCTAGTAGCTGCTACTACTGTTTGATGGTATAAAGGAATCCATACTGCTTGTTGAACTAAATATTTATTTGCTTCATGTAATAATCTTAATCTTTCTTCCTGATCAACAGTAGTTCTGGTAGCAGTAATCATTTCATCTGCACCTTCATAGAAGGTTCTATTAGCTCCCCCTAAGTTATCAGAGTGAAGATTAGGATAAATTAGTTCACTACCATCACCTGTAAGATTAGACCAGCCTAATAGGAATAAATCCTGCTCTCCTTTTTGAGTTGCAGATAAATAATTACCCCATTCTAGTAGTTTTACATCTGCATCAATTCCAATTTTCTTTAATTCAGCTTGTAATATTTGTGCCATACGCTGGTAATATGTGTCATAAGAAGTTGACCAGATAGTTGTTTCAAATCCATCTGGGTAACCTGCTTCTGCTAATAGCTCTCTTGCTTTTTCTAAATCATATTCAAAACCATATTCTTCAATTTCCTCTTTATATCCAAAAACTTTAGGTCCTATAATACCATGAGAAGCATAACCAAGGCCATTTAAGGTGGAAGCTAAAGCTTCTTGGTTTACCGCATGAGCTACTGCTTGCCTTAGTTTTAAATTATTAAATATCTCTTTTTTAAAGTTAAAGCCGAAGTATCTAATAGGGCTACCTTGTACAAGTTTAACTTCTATATCTTGATTATTTTTTAGACGGTCTAAGTGTTCTGGAGGAATTGTATCTAAGAAATCTACTTCTCCAGTTTCTAGCATTGCAATTCTAGTGGCTGCTTCTGGAACAATTTTAAAGACAAGTTTATCAACATTACCTGTTTCTCCCCAGTAATTTTCATTTTTCTTTAACGCAATGTGGTCTCCGGAAACCCATTCATCTACAACATAGGGACCAGTTCCTGCTGCATTTTGCATTAAATCACCATGTCTTTCAACAGCAGTCGGACTCACAATTGAGGCATTACTATGGGTTAAGGTTGCAAGAAATGGACCGTAAGGATACTTTGTTTTCATTACTACAGTATATTCATCGCGAACCTCTATTGATTCAATTGGTTCTACTAAACTTGCTCTCGGAGAGGCAACCTCTGGGTCTCCAATTCTTTCAAAAGTAAATTTGACTGCTTCTGCATTAAAAGGAGTTCCATCATGAAAGGTAACCCCTTCTCTTAAATGAATGATCCAGGTTTTTGAATCGGGGTTTTCATAACTTACTGCCAGACTTGGTTCTAATTCATTTGTTTCAGGGTTCCTAACAAATAGAGTATCATAAATTTGGGCTAATACATCGGAAGTAACATTATCATTGGTTAGTACCGGTGATAATCCTACTATTTCAGAACTAGTGGCAAAATTGAGAACCTTTCCCTGAGCTCCTACCCCTAAACTAAACAATACAAAGACTAAAGTAAATAAAACAATCAACTTTTTTAACATATAAATTCTCCTCTCTACTCTCTTCTTTAATTTTCATTTTCATTAGCCATTACCTAATTAAGTTCCTTTTTGCTTCTCAATAATCGCCTCCTTTTTAAGTTAAATTACTAGGATCAAATGCATCTCTAAGACCATCACCTACTAAATTAAAACTTAAGACTAACATCATAATAGCCAAGCCTGGTACTATAATCATATGAGGTGCATTATATATAAATGACCTACCCGCACTGACCATTGCTCCCCATTCGGGCAAAGGCGGTTGAGCTCCCAGGCCTAGAAAACTTAATGCTGCAGCTGATAAAATAGCGGAAGCAATCCTTAACGTTGCATATACAATAATTGGTCCAATACAGTTCGGCAAAATATGTTTAATCAATATTTTATGGTCCTTAACTCCTAAAGCTTCTGCGGCCAAAACATATTCATATTCTTTAATCTGCAATACTTGACTCCTTACTAACCTGGTAAAGGTAGGAATTGACCAGATACTTATTGCAATTATCACATTGATCAGACCAGGACCAAGCATCGCTATAATGGCAAGCGCTAATAATACTCCTGGAAAAGAAAGCATAATATCAATTAGCCGCATTATTATATTATCCAATTTAGAATAATAGCCGGCTATTAAACCTAATGTAACTCCAATTAAAAGACCAAATAAAACAGAACTTAAACCAACAATTAGTGAAATTCTTGAACCATAAATTAATCGACTTAAAATATCACGCCCAAAGTTGTCAGTTCCTAATAGATGTCCTTCCGTTCCTACCGGTAAGGTCATCTTCATTAAATTCTGTTCATATGGATCATAGGGAGCTAAAAAAGGTGCAAATATTGCTATAAAAAACTGTAATAATATTAGAAAAGTTCCTATTACAGCCATTTTATTCTTTTTAAATTTAGCCCAGCGTTTACTCTGTATACTAATCTCTCTTCTATCATTTTTTCCCTCCATACTACTCCCTCCTCACTAACTATAACTAATCCTAGGATCAAGAAATGCATACAAGATATCAACTATTAAATTTATAAAAACAAAAGTAAAAGCAATAGTTAATACACATCCTTGGACTACAGGAAAATCTCGGGTATTAATTGCCCTAACAGCTAATCTGCCGATACCATTAATTCCAAATACCGATTCAGTAATAACAGTTCCAGCTAATAAACGGCCGAAATTAAGTCCAATAACTGTAATCACAGGTATAAATGCATTTTTTAAAATATGCTTGAACACTATTCTCTTACCTTTCACTCCTTTAGCTTTAGCTGTACGTATATAATCATTTTGTAAAATATCTAAGATGGAAGACCTTGTCATTCTTGCTATTAAAGCAGCAGAATATACTCCTAAAGTAATGGCAGGAAGGATTAAATGCCTAAGCCCCTCTACGGTCCACCATTCAGCTGGTAGGCCGCTCACCGGTAATATCCTTAATTTAACTGAAAATATATACATCAAAACTAAACCAATCCAAAAAGTAGGAAATGAAATACCAATAAGGGCAACAAACATACTCATATAATCAAATACAGAATATTGTTTTACACCTGAAATAATACCTGCAATTAGTCCTACTATAGTAGCAATAATCATACTAGCTGTCGCTAAAACTAAAGTATTAGGATATCTAGTTAAAAGCATCTCTCTCACAGGCTTTTGGGACTGTACTGATTGGCCGAGATCAAATGTAACAATTCCTTTAAGGAAGGTAAAATAACGGATATGAAGAGGTCTATCCAGCTTTAATTTTACTCTTATATTTTCAATATCTGACTCGGAAGCTTGTGGTCCGGCCATAATTGAAGCTGGATCACCTGGGGCTAAAACGGTCATTAAAAATGCCAGGATAGAAACTCCTATTAATACTGGAACAATTAATATTAGTCTTCTTATTATGTAAGAAATCATCTAACTACTCCCTTCTAATAAATTCTTATGATAATTCCGATTACACATTTAATATTTAATTTTTGTAAAACATTGTTATAAAAAAAAACTCTATTATACTAATTAGTATGTCAATATAGACTAATTATAGAACGATAATACCATATAAAAAAATAGAAGTCAATGAATGAAAAGCAATAAATTCAAGTTTAAATTTTCAAAAATTTTAATATAAGCAATTTAAAAATAATATATTTGATTAATAAACAAAATCACTCTTCCCCCTTATATATCAGTATTAAATTGTATAATAATTTCCTTTATTATCTTAGAGTTAATAATTTAAGAAATTAATTTACTCTATAACTTGACAATCCCCTCTAGCTTTTTTATAATCTTAATGGTTTTGTCAATGATGTATTTTATTAAACAACCTCGAGGAGGTAATAGTAAAATAATGATTGATGAAAATTTAGGAAAAGAAATTCAGGAATGGATGAAAAAAGAAGTAGACAAAAGAGATGCTGAAGGAGTAGTCGTAGGACTAAGTGGTGGTATTGATTCTTCACTGGTTGCTGCTTTATGTAAAGAAGCTTTTGGTGATAATTTATTAGGTGTTTTACTGCCTGCAAGTGGTACCGTTTCTAAAGATATCAAATATGCTAATAAATTAGCTGAAGAATTTGATATTGAAACAATGACAGTAAATTTAGAGGAAGTTAATAATAAAATTGAAGAAACTTTTCATCAAATTGAGATTAACAAAGCAGAAAGAGAATACTGTCCCCAGTCTAAAATACCATCAAGTGATCCAGCAGAACAAAATATTCAAACTCGTTTAAGAATGTTAACACTTTACTACATAGCAGAAAAATTAAACTATGTAGTAATGGGTACCAGCAATAAAAGCGAAATCCTTTCTGGTTACTATACATTACATGGTGATGAAGCTACTGACATGCGTCCCTTAGGAGACTTAACAAAAACTAAAGTTTGGAAACTATCTAAACAAATGGAAGTACCTAAAGAAATTATAAATCGTGAACCAAGCGGAGGTCTTATTGGTAGTGATAATGACCGAGATGAAAAAGATCTTGGTATTGATTATCTAACCTTTGATAAAATATATGAAGCTCTAGAAAACGATAAAGATTTAAGTAAATTTGATGAAGATGATGTGGCCCGTACTAAGGAATTAATAGAAGCTGCTCAAGATAAAGAAAAAACACCCACTTTCCAACTAAATTAACAAATACTAATGCCGGGCAAAGCCCGGCATTCTTTAATCTTTATATCTTATTATTTTAAAATTTATTGCTTTTTTTAGAAACTTCAATAAGTAACTTATCTCCATCTTTTATTTTAGATTTCAAACTAGCTTCTTCTTGGTTAATCTTAATATTCAAATTTTCCTTCATAGTATTTGAAATATTATAATTAATATGCTCAAAAACTCGATCTACAGTTAATTTTTTTGACCAAGCTCTTATTTTATCTCCTTCTTCGATTTTGTAATTAATATCTTCCTGGTCTCCATTAACACCTATCTCCCAAAATTTGTTTGGTATTTCTAAATCACTTCCATTAAATTCAATCTTTATATCATTATTCCCTTCTGTCTGCAAAAAATCCCCAATTGTTACTTCATTATTTTCTTTTTTTTCTACAGTTAATTTAAGATTGTTTTCAATTTTACGATCTAAATTGACTAAATTGCCTTCTTCTCTTATTAAATAAGGAGATTTGACAATTTCTTTTTTCTCACCATTGAAAGTAAATTCTATTCTTTTATTTCCTAAAATATCTGGTGGTATTTCTAAAAGTTGTGATATACCATCTTTAATTGTCTGAGGTATATTATATTTAATATTTGCACCATCTTTAACAGGAGTTTCTTTCGTTACCCAGTTTTTATTTTGATAGATCTGGGTTTTAACCTCGTTTTTACTTCCATCTAAATAAATATGATATGAAACTAAGTCTTTATCAGGTATTAGTTCTTCAATTAAAGCTTTTGCATCTTTACCAGGCTTAGCATAGTCGAAATTTATCTGATCCCCAGTACTTACTTTTGTATCTAGACTTGCTTCTCTGCCATTTAAATAAAGGGATCCTTTTTCCCCAAATTCACCTTTTACTGTCTTTAATTCTCCATTGATAGTACAGGTTATGCCCATACCCATAGAAGGAGTAATATCTTTTATATCAATATCAGCAGCTAAAAAAGCATCAGCAATAGTAGGTTGAGAAATTGTTAGTAAATTAACTGTTTCATCATTTACTTCTACATCTATAAATACTGCTTTATTTTGGGTCTCTTCAGTGGTCACAGCGATTCCAATAGGTGTTAAGGTCTGGGTTGAATTAATTTTTTCTATTTCACCGAGAACATTTTCTAAATCATCTTTTTTTCTTATCCCAATTCTATTAGGGATAAGATCTATTTTATCAGAGAACTTTTCTTTTAGACCTAATGTTAAGCTACCTCCACCAATAAATATCACAGCTTGGGGAGGAGTAGTATTTATATTTAATATGCTTTCAGCAATTGATTCAGTTAAAGTATCTAATTGTGGTTCAATTACTTCTAAGACACTCTGACTGTCTATTTCAATATCATCACCAAGGATTGTTTTAACATTTAAGGTTTCTTCTTTTTGAAGATTACATTTTACTTTTTCAGCCGTATTATAGTCAATTAAAAAACTTTCAGATATTTGTTCGGTTATCTCATCTCCTGCAATTGGCACCATATCATAACCTATAATTGAACCATCTTTTGTAATAGCAATATCAGAGGTACCGGCTCCAATATCTACTAAGGCTAAATTAAAAGTACTCATTGATTCTGGTATAACAACATGAGAAGCAGCAATCGGCTCTAAGGTCAGATGTTCTACTTCTAAATCTACCCTATTAATAACGGAAAGTAAGGAATCAATTACAATACGTGGTAAAAAGGTGGCTACTAAATCTGCTTCTAAATTTTGACCTCTTTGACCTATTAATTCCCCAATTTCTATGCCATCTAATCTATATTTACTAACACTATAACCTACAAAGTGGTAATTTAGATTTTCTTCTGCTTGGTTTTCATTAGCAGATAGATTACTCTGTGCTTTCTGAATGGCTAAAAGTTCTAACCTATTTACATCTTCAGTTTCAATAAAGGTTTTTTTATCTAATTCTAAATTAAAACTTTGATTAACCGTTCTTAAGGCTCGCCCAGCTGCAGCAATGGCAACTTTTTTTAACTTTTTTCCTGACTTTGCTTCTAATTCTTCTTTAACTTTTTTTACTTCCCCGGCTACTTCCACTACATTATGTATTTGACCATCCAGCATTGCCCTGGTTGGATGTTCGCTTACTGCAGAATGTATAATTTCATAACCAGTTTTATCTTTTTTAATGAGTAATCCAATTATAGTTCTTGTACCAATATCCAGCGCAAACGTCAAATCCTCGGCCATTGTATTTTATTCCTCCCAGATATAGAAATCTAAATTCTTTTTATTATCCTTATCTTTAATATTTCTATAATTTCTTAAAGATACCTTCAAATATAACAATAATTGTTAATATTATATCACTATTAAAAATTTATTCCTCATTTTCAAAAAGATGACTATAATAACTATCAGCATTATAGACGGCAACTAAAGGATTGTGTCCTAAAACTCTATCTTTCACAGCTAAAACTGTAGTCGGTGCTTTGGAATGTTTAAAAAACAGACTATCATGTCCTACACAAAGACCTAAAACTATATTAAAATCTGTCTTACATTCAGATAATAACTCTGCTTGACCAATAGGATTGCAACCTGCTTCAAATCCTTTCGGTGAAAATCTATCCTCAGGCGGAATATCCAAATCTGCCTTATCAATGCTCCCACAACTACAGACAGCTGAATTAACTGTTAATCCTCTACCTTCAAAATATTTAGTAGCTATCTTAGCTTCTTTTTCTAAGCCAATACAAAATGCAATACCTAAATTTTCAAAGTTAGAAGCTATAGCATACTCCGCAATTTCTTTTAATCTTGGCCACTTTTTATATCCCGTAGTTTCAATATGAGCTGCAGTTTTATATAGACTTATATTTTCTTCTTTCTTATATTCTTTTAAAGCATTTTGCAGCCAGTTTCCCTTCCCCTGCAAACACCAATCAGGATAATCCTTTGAATTAGTACTACATGTTTTTACATCACATTTTGCACATATAGAATGCATCTTATTTTTGTCCATTTTAGACCTCCATATTTATAATTTTTATTTTAAATAATTTTCACTTTATAATACTCAAAATATGTATTATTAAATAATAAATTATATATTGAATGTAATTTTCCTTTAAATATGTTGAAATGATATAGAGAGATCTCTAAATTATTAGGTTTATATAATAAAAAATTAGGGGCACACTATTATTTTTAATAATAGTATACCCCTTTATAAATTTTACTCTTTTTAGTCTGCTTCTTTTGTTTTTTCTTCAATAGAATCTTGAATTGCTTTTTTAATCATTGCATACGTTTCTTCTTTATCTTCATGATCAGTTACAATTATATTGGGGGTTTCCCCAAAATAATGTTTAAAAATCTCAAATATTATAATACCAATAATCAAAGCTGTAATACCAATGCTAATATCTTTGACAAAATTAGCTAACATAAAAATTATCCCAGTGATTAGTCCAATTAAAAAGAATAAATAACTGTTTTTTTGATGTAAAAATACAAACATCTTTTCTTTTAATTTCCAAAACTTCTTTTTAATAATATCACTCCCTGGTATTATTATTGTCCATAAAAAATTAATTAAATCCATCTAAACTATGGGTCTAGATGGAGAAATTCATGAAATCATTTTCTGTTATTAGTTAGTATCTTTACTTTATCATATACAGTTTACTTGTCAATATTTCTTATTATATATTTTAACATTTAAGGTACCTTATTTTCAAAACTATTTTTAATTATTATTTTTTTACCCACACCTGAAATAATATAATTATCTTTAAAAACAGGTGAAAAAATATTTCTTGCCTTATCTCCTGAACAATGACTAGGAGCTACTTTAATAACTCCTTCCTTTTTTAATTGCTCAGCAATTTCTTTTATTTCAGAAGTATTCTCATCGTTTAAATGAAAACCTCCCATTAATAAGTAAATATCTTCACTGTAGAGTTCTTTCGCTTTTTTTACTATTTTAACTACACCGGGATGAGCACAACCTGTTATGATAACTAAACCTTTATTTGTTTTAATAATCAATGATTGTTCTTTTACGACAACTCCTAATTCTCCTGTAGAGAAGACACTATCACATATTTTTGTTGAATCAACTATGTTTATTAAATTTGCTCCTGCTTGTTTTATATTTTGTTTTTGCATGTCAAGAAATGAATTAGGAATATATACATCTACTTCATTATTTGAATTCAAGAAATCATTTAGGCCTCCTGTATGGTCCTGGTGATGATGTGAAAGAATAATGGTATCAATAATTTCTGGTTTTATAGCTAATCTTTCCATATTATCTAAAAGTATTACACCATTTTTACCTGTGTCAAATAAAATATTATCATGCAAACCTTCTATATAACAGGAAAAACCCCAATCAGTACTTAAATTTTCTTGATAGGAATAATTATCATAAATAATAGTCATTGATAAATCTTCTGCAACTGCCATCGTATTAAATGTTATTATTAATATGATCAAGCCTAATATGAGAATACTTTTTTTAAACATCTTTTCCACCACTTCTTGATTTTAAATGTAATCATATTTTATTAATCATAATATATACTTTTAAGAAAAAATTCAGTAATAACCTCTTAAAATAAGAGATATAAGTGCATTGTTTCAGGAAAATCAAATAATTTTTAAGAAACAATGCATCTATCCCTTAGAATTTTTACTTAGAAAGTTAAATAAACCTTTATTAATTATATCAACTTTATGTTCTATGTAAAATGCTTATTAAAAAGTACGGTTTAAATACAGATATTATTAAAAATAATTATGATGATTATTTTTATCCTAAAATTAAGGTTTAAAAGTAATAATAAGTAATATATTAAAAAAGTTTTTCAATATTATTTTAAGATCTTATTGTAAAATCATTTTTATAATTATGTATCTGATATATTATTCCAATTTCAATCTAAAGGAATTATTGAAATTTTGTTCAATTAAACTATAGAAAGATTTAAGTAGCTAAATAAAATTGAGGGGGTAACAGTATGTATTTGTTTTTAATGATAGCTATAATATTAATCGTATGGTATTATTTTAGGAGTAATAGACAGGAATCCTCTTCAGACCACGCTCAGGGTAAAGCCAAAGTTAATATCGAAGATAAAACCAATGATTCAACCCAAAGTAGATCTAATGGAAATAGGTATAATAACAAAGCCTTAATCCTAGATACTGAGACTACAGGTTTAACTACAATAGATGAATTTATTGAAATTACTGCTGTATTAGTTGAATTTGATAAACAAGGATCTCTAACAGTTATTGATAAGTATACAGGCTTAAGAGAACCTAATGTTGACATTAATCCAGAAGCTCAAAATGTTCATAATATTACACATGATATGCTCAAGGATCAGCAAATTGATTACCAGAGGTTATACTCTCTTTTTGATGAAGCTGATTTTCTAGTAGCCCATAATGCTTCTTTTGATAAAAGATTTATAGAAAAAGAATTTAAGAAACTCAATAGTAAAGTATGGCTTTGTAGCATGAATGGAATCAGATGGAGAAAAAGGGGCTTTAATTCTAAGGGATTGCAAAACTTGTTAAATGATCATGATATAGATACTGAACAAGCACATAGAGCAGAATCAGATGTTATGTCTTTAATTGAACTATTGAATAGTAAAGCTAGTCCCAGATCTACATATTTTAACCAACTTTTGAGAAATAACAATATCAGACAAAAGGATATTGAATTTTAGGTTTCTAAATGGTTTTATTTATATTTTTTTAAATTATGATTTATCATTCTTTGACATGCGAACTGCTAATTTATCAAATATTAAACCAATAATTTGTTTTAAAAAAATCAATTTCACTGGATAATAGTAACTTGAATCAAACCATCCTTTTTCTTTATAGTGTCTATAATCTTTATAATCTTCATTTAAAGAAACTTTGATACTAGATCTGGACATTCTAAATAAGATCAGTTTAAAAATAGAAGGATTAGGATAATCCTGTTTTATTAATTGCTTATAATATTTTTCACTTAATCTATCAATCTTTTTATTATTTTTCATCTCTTGTTTCTTTGAAATTGGTTCCAGGGATTTTAAGCAAACCCCTTTTTTTACATTAAACCCTAAACCATTACCAATTTGATTTAAATATTCAATTATTTTCTTTCCTCCATAAATTCCTTGTACTACTATATTAGTATATGTCTTACCAAAAAATTGGGGACGATGAAAAAAGAAAGCTAATCTATCTAAAAATACTTTCATTAATCCTGAGACTTGAAATGAATAGTTAGGGGTTGCTAACACTATACCATCTGAATCTTTAATTTTTTTTATTAGTATATCCCTATCATCTTCTAAAGGACATAAATCTTCTTCTTTATCCAAACATAATTTGCATCCTTTACATATATGCAATTTATAATCACTTAACATCACTATTTCATATTCTATATCCCCATATCTTTGTAAACTTTTTAAGAATTTTTTAGTTGCCTCATATGTGTGTTTTTTTCTTGCACTACCTACAAAAGCTGTAATTTTTATAATAGTTACCCCCTTGAAAATAAAAATTTGCATAAATTAAACAGGAGTCATAATTTATTTCATTCCCAATTCATTTTATTCCTTATTTTTTATAAGTTATAATTATAGGACTAAAGCAATTATCCTCTATAAAAGAACAAAAAAAATAATATTTGTAGAGAAGTCTAATATCTCTGAATAATCAAGTTATTAAATTCTCGTTTCTAAATAAAATAATAAAACTAATAGTTGTCAAGATATTATATTAGGTTACAAGTTATATAAATTTGTTAAATAAGTTATAATTGTAATAAGATGATAATTTATAATATTTAATATAGCCATGAAAAAATAGAATTCAGAAAAACTAATACATAATAAAATTACAAAATAATATCAATAAAGATGTGGATTAGATATGGCATTACATTTTTAAATAAATAAACCTTTATTACATATTTACATCTAACTTGTTTAAGTATTATTTTCTAAAATATATACTATTTAAATTACCCACTGATATGAAAAAGCTGTAATATAGGGGCTATATAGATATGGAGAGAAGGTTAATAAGATGAGATGCTTAATTGTATATTTTTCACAAACAAATTCGACCAAGAAAATTGCTGAATCCATTGGTAATACAATTAAAAATTATGACTGGAATGTAGTTTTTAAAAATATCAAATATGATAAGCCAAATGATATATTAGATTATGATTTGATAGGATTTGGTTCACCCGTTTACTATTATAGATTACCATTTTTAGTAAAAGACTATCTAAATACTTTACCAAATTTAAATGATAAACCTGTATTTACCTTCATTAGTTATGGAACTTATTTCTTTGATGTTCCAAATAAAATGAAAAGTATACTAAAAGAAAAAAATGCTGTCAATATTGGTTTTTTTGCTGCAAGAGGTGCTGATAAATATCTAGGTTATCTAAATCAAGGTATATATTTTTCAAAAGGTCACCCTAATGAAAGAGAACTCAACCAAGCCAAAAATTTTGCCATATCATTGATGAATTCTTTTCCAAATAAATATAAAATTCAACAGAGTTATTATAAAAATATAACTGAAAAAGGTATTATTTATAAATTTGAATCTATATTAACAAAGAGAAAATTAATTAGTAATATTTATAGCAAACTTTTTTCAAGCAATAAAAATTGTATTGGTTGTGGGAAATGTGTAAAGAAATGTCCTCAAAATAATATTACTTTAGATAATAATAAAAGACCAAAATGGGATAAAGATTGTGAACTTTGTTTTATTTGTGAGATGGCCTGCCCTGTATGCGCAATAAATTCAGTAGTTGATATGAATTTTTTCCAACCCATTCTTCAATATAATGTTAGACAAGCTATAAAAGATGATAATATAAATTATACTGAAATAGACTACCAAAATGGTAAAATCATAAAATAGGAATCTAATAATTTCATAGAATAATATAACATTAGATTTATGATCTATTGTATCTTATCTATGTATACCAATTTTTAATATACTAATAATTTGCTTTGCTTTTTATATTGTTTAAATCAATAAAAAATGTCCAAAAAGATAATCCAAATAAAAAAGAGCACCTATTCTCCTTATAATAGGCTAACAATTAATTGCTGTCAAATGCTATTAAATTAATATTTTATTATACTATTTGTTTTTATATTCTTTTTTTAAATTGCAAGGTTTAATAAACGTTTATTTTATTTGGAGCTAAAAGTCTTTTTAAAAATCTAATATCGAAATACTAAATATTTTTATAAATTATAGACTATCAGACCGTCATTTCCAACCTGTCATATGACTGGCTTGCTGAATCCATTTTTTTATCTTAGGATGATTCACTTCTTCAATTGTTTTCAACTTAATGTATCGGGCTCGTTTTTCGTCTCCAAGCGGTGGCGGTGGGTCAAGTTCCTTACCAGCTAAAAAAACTATATTAACTGAAACTTTATATGCAGCCATTTCAATAATCCATCCGAGTTCTGGTAATCCGTAATATACTTTTCCCCACTTGATAGCATATTGAAGTCCCGAAATATTATTACAGATTAATTCATCCAGCATCTTTACAATTGGGTAAGTATCTGGCATTACTTGTTGAATCCAATTTTCTATTTTTGAATGGCTTTCTAATGGAATAGGTGGCTTTTTAGATGAATATGGTTTTCGTTGTTTTTTCATATTATTTTTCCTCCATTTTAGTTTGATATTATCTCACAATAATGACATCTTTCCCGACCCTTCATATCTTAACGAACGTGGATACCTTAAAGGAACTAACACCAAACTCTTCTTTATACTAAGTAATGATTATTTCGGTATTAGGCAGACGAGTCCGTCACAAGGTTGTCTTATAATTAAATACTAGTCCATTTCTGGTAGGCAAGTTCACTGAAACTTTTTAAAATAGCACATTGATAGTTTCAGCATTAGATCATCAAGACTTTCATAAACTTAAACTTTAGACAGTACCATCAGACCTCCTGAGATAGCCGATTATGCATTCTAGTAGCATAATCCTGGCAATATTGCTAATATAGGTACTCAAACACTTAATCAATTAACAATTTAACAGATTATTTTTATAAATATTTATTAGTTATATTACGACTTGCATTTAAATCAGCGTGGATAAAAAGTCCAGTTATGAAGATTTATATCTGCTCTATTAAGACTTTGATTAATATTTCATATATTCTATAGATCTTCCATAACTATAGACCCAACTTGCTCTTGCACAACAAGTTTAATAAACTGACGACTAATTTTATGGTTTAAATCAATCATCCATCTCTTTTCTTTGTCATTAATAGCTTTAATAACATCAAACTTTTTAGCTTGACCTAACATTTTTCTTAAAGAATGATATTTTTTACGGATAAAGCCCGGTTGTTTAACACTGTAAAATTGTCGATTAATATCTTTTTCTTAAGGAGTTTTAACATTAGTAACAGCTAATATTCGAAATCCTATATCAATTCCTATTACATTAGAAACTTTGGTTTCTTTTGAAATTCCCCCATTTAATCAGTCCATGGGAAATTTATCAATTATTTTTTTTGGTTAGATGAAATAGCTTGCAAGGTTGACTACACGGTTTTATAATAATTTTTTAACTTTAATAGGAATTAACTATTTTATAGGTTTTTTACCATATTCATTTTCACCAGGAGTCCCTTCTTCAGCACATAATATTAATATAAAAATTCCTCCAATTATAGGAACTAATTCTAATAAAAGAAACCAGCCACTTCTATTTGTATCATGTAATCTTCTTACTGTAACTCCCAATGAAGGTAGAATAACTAACAAACTATACACTAAAAATACCCCTATATTTATAAAAATCAATAAAATACTAACAATAGCTGAAACAAGTACAAACATCCAGAATTTCTTCCTGCTTACTCTTCCTCTAAATTCATCATATTCTTTTAATACCTCTAAATAATAACTAATATACATCACCTTCATTTTTAGGCTTGTGAGGTCTAATCTCATAATTTTAAATTCTGTTATTTGCAAATAAATTGCCTTTTTAAAAAATGTCTAATTAATATAAATTATTTTCAATTACTCCTCAATCTGATAATAAAATGGCTAAAAAATATAATATACACGGTGATTTACTCACTATGCATTTCCTACATACTTTGTTATATCAACAGTAAGAAATGTTAAACCAACTAGGAATCGAACTCCTAAACTACTGCTTAAGATGCATTCGCTCTTTCTATTGAACTAATTACCTACTTGAAAAGAATTATGTTTTAATTTTTAAGTAAAATTATGTTAAAAATAATATCAGCACGTATTTAAATTAACTCTATCTTTAATTATTTGCCCTCAATATAATATATTTTAGATATCTTTCATGGCTTCAGATGGTTCTATTTCTGCAGCTTTACGGGCTGGGATAATACAAGATAATGTTGAAACTACTGAACCAATAATGAATGCTACCAATAAATTTTCAAATGAAAATACAGGATAAACTACAGGGGATATTAAAGTATCACCCATAGCGTCCATAACTTCTCCGAAGTCAATTCCAACCTGAGAAGTAATATATGTTAGAGTACCTCCTATAACAACACCAATAAAGCTTCCAATTGTACCCATGATTGCTCCTTCGGTAGTAAAAAGTAGAATAATTTCTCTTTTTGTCATACCAAGAGCACCTAAAGTTCCTATTTCCCTGGTTCTTTCTTTAATAACCATCAATAATGTGTTAATAATGATTATTGAAGCCAAAAATACTATAAATGCTATAACTATATAGATTACATTTTGATAAGCCATCAGCCATCGTATAATACCTCCAGCCTCAAGCCAGCTGGAAATTTGATAATCTCGATTACCATTTTTTGCAGACATCATGTTATCTACATCATCAATTACTACATTAATATTATCTTTATTTTGAGTAAATAATAACAACTCTGTAGATTGATTAGGCATATATAATATTTCTTGAGCTTGGTCAAGAGAAGTTAAAAATATATTTGCGTCAAAATAAGATAATCCAGTTTGAATACTACCTATAATATTAAAAGTAGACCCCTGTATTGAACTGAACGAAGTATTATATATCAGAGTGACTTTTTCTCCAACTTTCTTATCTAACTTTTCTAATAAACTACTTCCTACTGTGATTTCTCTTTTATCCGTAGATGGAAGATGTCCAGAAATTAAATGTTTATCAAAATCAGTAAATTTAATTTCGTCTTTAACATCAACTCCCCAACCCATCATCCGAATAATTTCATCCTCTTTTACATAAGAAGCCCCAAACTTAATTCTTGGTAATGTACCAACAATTTGTGTATTTTTAACTAATTGACTTCGCATTTGTTCTATTCCTTCTCCTTGAAAACCATCCACTGGATACATCAAAGGTAAAACACGCTCTCTACGAGCATATTCTTTATTAACAATTCTGGCATGACCAGATTCAAGTTGAATAAAATTTTCAATAGTTGTCTCACTGTAACCTAATAATATACTTCTATAAAAAATGCCAATTATTATTGCAATCACAATAGCTAATATAGAAATTACTGTTCTTAATTTATGTCGTTTTAGATTTCTTAAGGCTATCGATAAAATATACTTCATCGTAATCCTCCTATTTTCTATTTATGATGAAGAAGTTCGGCAGGTTCAATGCGAGCTCCCCAATAAGCAGGTATCAAACCAACAATAAAGGAAACAATTATACTATATGTAAATACAAATATAAATGCTCCATAATTCCAATTCCCATATATAATAGCCATAGAGATGGGAAGATCAAACTCTCCTTCCATCCCAGCATAAATATTTATCCCGAACGTGCTTAAAAGATAGACACCCAGTCCACCTAATAAACAACCAATTATACCTCCTATTACTCCAATCCCTCCTGCTTCAAGGGCCAAGACAAACGTTATTTCTTTTATCTGCATTCCCATTGCCTTCATCATACCAATCTCTTTTAATCGCTCTAATATAGAAAGAATTACAGTATTTATAATTCCAACTACTGCTAGTAGTAAGATTATTCCCAACATTAGATATAACATTGCATCCGAATATTCCTGCATTTTAATTAAATCTTCTGCAGCTTCTTCCCAGGAATATGCCCTGTAGCTAGAGTTTTCATTTTTTAAAAGAGAATTGATGTATAGGGTTGTATTTTCTGTTTGAGATCTATCGGTTAATTTAATCGCAAGGTGACTATAATTATCACCAACTCCTAAAGCATTTTGAGCAATTTCTATAGGTACGAAAACAAAGTTATTATTTATCTGTGGGTTAGGTGTTTCAAAAAGACCTGAAATAGTTAAATCAATAACATTAAACGTCTTTTCTCTAGTCCGAACAACAAGCATAAAACTATCTCCAACATCTAATAACATATCATTAGCTAAATTCTGCCCCATAACAGCTTCAGATTCTCCTTCTGTTATAAAGCCACCTTTTAATATTGATTTATCAATTCTAGAAATACTTTTTTCGTTTGAAACATCTATACCACGGCCAACTACTGGTAATCCCATCTGTCCATCATTTAATTCAGCATTAAAATCAAGACGGGGACTTGTACCAACGACTTCCGAATTTGACATAATTTTAGAATGTATTCTTTCATCAACTTTTATTAAATCTTCAAGAGGATATTCTTCTCTTTCCTCCCAATATTTTTGACTAGTTATTTGAGTATGACCATATTCAAATTCTGTAACATTTTCATAAGAAGCATCCATCATCCCTAATACAAGGGCATCTGCAAAAACATAAAATCCAATGGCTACAGCAATAACTACTGCTGTATAAATAGTTCTTTTTTTATGTCTTGCTAGATTACGAAAAGCCATCTTTATTAAAAACATTGTTTATCCCCCTACCTGGTAATAAAAATATATGTTTGTTAATCGACTTCTTTTCCAACTCTTTTTTGATCTTTGGTAATCAAACCATCATGTAAACCTAAAAGCCGACTTGCATAACCCATAACTAATGAATCGTGTGTTGAAAAAACAAATGTAGTATTCAATTCTTTATTCATTTCTAACATTACTTGCATAACTTCATGGCTTGTTTTCGAGTCTAAATTAGCTGTGGGTTCATCTGCAAGAATAAGTTTTGGTTCTTTAATCAGGGCTCTAGCAACTGCAACTCTTTGCTTTTGTCCCCCAGATAATTCAGACGGCCTTCTATTTTCTAAACCTTCCAATCCGACCTGTTCTAATAGTTGATAAACTTTTTCTTTACTAGCACCTTCTGAACTTTGTTTTGCAATTTTAAGAGCGAAACTAACATTTTCATAAGCAGAGAGTACAGGTATTAAATTATAACTTTGAAAAATAAAACCAATATGTCTTCTTCTAAGTAAAGCAAAATCTTTATTATTCATTTCTTTTAAATTGTTACCATTAATCTTTATCATACCAGAAGTGGGTTTATCCAATGCACCTATCATATTCAAAAGAGTTGTTTTTCCTGAACCAGAAGGACCATAAACACTAGTAAACTCACCAGACTTGACTTCAAGGTCAATGCCCCGAAGGGCTTCTACTTCAACTTTACCTTGTTTATATACCTTTCTTAAATCTTTCAATTCAAGTAAGGACAATACTCTCACCCCTTTTATAATTTTCAAACTGTTTAAATTGACTATTATTATATGTATTTATAATCTTCTCGTAAATTAGATCGATATTATTTCAGAGAGATAATATCTATACCAAAAACCCCCAGCTAATTAATCAGCGAGATTTATTTCTTTTCCGCAATTTAAATAAAAATAGCTTATTGATTAGAATAATTTATCATTAAAGTTATTAAAACTAAAAATATAATTTACTATATTAAACTGAGGATGATCACCACTTCCCAAAATAATAATAATGTATATTTGTTTACTTATAATTAATCAAAAATTCACTTTATCCTTTAAAGCAACAAACTTAATATTATTTTATGCCACCTTATAAAACCTAGAATAATTGATTCTTACAATATCTATATCTTTATATGCTCAACTCTTTCATTAAACTCTTCTAAGGGATTAAATGAACTAAAAACTTTCTTCAGATCATCAGAATACATATCAACATATTCCTGGACTATCTTGATACTTTTATGGCCTAATATCTTCTTTAACCTAAAAGGATATCTACCATTTATAATCCATTTCTTAGTAAAAAACTGCCGTTCAGAAACTAAAAAATCATAAAATATGAAACAATGGCTACAAAACAAAAAAAGCCCTGTGATTTACACACTGGGCTTTCCTTATAATCCTTGTTATATCAACAAAAAGAAATTGTAGACCATCGGAGACTCGAACCCCGAATCTACTGTTCAAGAGATATCTACAACCTCTTTTATATCTTTGCTTATATTGTTAGTATTCCTTATTCTTTCTTTATTATCAAGGAAATATATCTTGTTCTTTTTTATTATTTCTTATTCTTTTTGCTGAGATTTGGATGAAATTAATAATACTTTTATTAAAATATTAGTTTCAATAAAAGTTAATTTATCAATTTAAAAAATATGGTTTAAAATAATATGGCTATATTATTAAGGGGTTAGACCGCGAAACTTTCTCATTTTCTGTTAATAATATATTGACCATAAATATATTATTTTTTATATATTTTTTTTAAAAAAAGGGAAATCAATTTCTTTATATAAATATTAGTTAGTCAAACAAATATTTGGAGGTATGTACAATGAACAAAAAATATTTTTTTGTTTTGTTAATAAGTATTATTATGATAATATTTTTAGGTACTATTACAGAAGCTGAGGTTAAACAAGGTTATTCTGAAAAGGGTTACTGGTCCTACTATATCGAAATAGATAATAAGACAAATGAAAAAGAATTTTATTTTACAGTAGTTGATGATATAAATATCGGAAAAGATCCCAATAAAGCTGGTGTTAAAAACCTCACGATTGTCAAACAGCCGGGTGATGTAACAGACTTAATGATTATGTGGTCAGAAGATATAAAAAGCAATAACATGCTTTGTCCTGTAACTTGGAGATTTGACTTGGATGAAAAGAAGACTGACAACTGGCATCTTCCTTTTAAAAACACATTTTTTTACCCAGCTGCTTTCAATGACAAAGTATTCTTAGAAGATTTTCTTATTGAAATGCTGAATTCCAAACAGCTAACTATTAAGGTAAACACATATAAAAAAAATAATGACATGGCTGTTTTTGTTGTTGAGGGTCTGGGTAATTTAATATTTCCTTATTTAAATGATTTAGGATTAGAAGAGTTAAGACCAGTAATAGAAGAAATGCAAGATTAAGGAGTAAAAATAAGACAATATATGCAAATAATATGGTATTAACAATAACTAAATCTATAAAGTAGTACAATCATATATTAATTATAAACATACATTATTAACAATATTTATTTCTCATATTCAAAAATAGCAATACATTTAATAATTTTTAAAGAAATAACTCTACCCAATATAAGAAGTTAACAATTATTATTTGGTTAATTTTATATTGAAATTTATTAATTTGAAAAATAATAATTAAAATTAATTTGTCCAATAAAAATTCTATGATCTAAGTTATTCAAATGTTTGGATTTTGTTCGGCATACTTACACTTCTTGGCTGCTTCAATTGAGAGAAAATCTCAAAGTGGTTCAAGAAAGGTTAGACCACCATGATGTAACTATTACATTAAAAATTTATTCTTATGTAATCCCTTCTATGCCCAAATCTACCAATCAGAAACTAAAAAATAATAAAATCTGAAGCAATGGCTACAAAATGGATACAAAGTAGAAAAAAGCCTAGTGATTTGCTCACTAGGCTTTTCCTATAATCCTTGTTATATCAAAAAATAAAAATGGTAGACCATCGGGGACTCGAACCCCGAACCTACTGATTAAGAGTCAGTTGCTCTTCCGATTGAGCTAATGGTCTACTTAAGTGATAATTCCGTATCTATTTTTAAATAAAAATTATGTTTAGAATAAAAAATGGGGTGGGTAATGGGGCTTGAACCCACGGCCTCAGGAGCCACAATCCTGCGCTCTAGCCAGCTGAGCTATACCCACCATGATAAATGGTACGCCTGAGAGGATTTGAACCTCTGACCTACGGATTAGAAGTCCGTTGCTCTATCCAGACTGAGCTACAGGCGCATAGTTTTTTATGGAGCGGGAAACGGGGCTCGAACCCGCGACCCTCAGCTTGGAAGGCTGATGCTCTAGCCAACTGAGCTACTCCCGCTCACAGTGTTTTTTTCTTGCGACAAGTATTAGTATAACTTAAATTGTGGCATTGGTCAAAATTTTTTACTATTAATTATTCTTTATTATATATAATAAGAGCGTATTAAGTCTGTAATACTCTTAATATCTACTTTTTAATACCTTTTTCATTTTTTCTAAAGCGTCAGCTCTATGGCTGATTTTATTCTTTAAACTTACTGACATTTCAGCAAATGTTTTATCATATTCTGGTACATAAAATAATGGGTCATAGCCAAAACCCCTGTTACCTCTTCTTTGTTTTAATATATATCCTTTACAGTAGCCCGAAACAGTATACTCTCTATCTTGCTTGGGATCTACTACTGCGACTACTGTTCTAAATTGTGCCTTTCTTTTTTCATAAGGTACTCCTTTTAACACTTCTAATAATTTATCATTGTTTTCCTTATAAGTAGCTTCTTCATGTGCAAAACGGGCAGAATGAATACCTGGTTTTCCTTTTAAATATTCAACTTCCAGACCAGTATCATCTGCCAAAGTTAATAAATTAGTTTTTAGGGCTCTATCTCTAGCCTTTTTTAAAGCATTTTCTTCAAGTGAATTACCATCTTCAATTACTTCTCCTAAATCATCAAATTTAGCTGGAGTCACAATATCAAAGTCTAACTCTTTAAAATGATCTTTAATTTCAGTAATCTTACCAGAATTTGAACTTGCCACTAATAGTTTTCTTGCCATTAATTTAACCCCACACTTTTCTTTTGTTCTTTAATTAATTCTAAAATACCTTTTTCTGCTAAGTCTAAAAATTTGTTCATTTCTTCGCGGGTAAAAGGATCTTTCTCAGCAGTACCTTGTACTTCAATTATTTCACCATTTTCATCCATTACAATATTCATGTCAACCTGAGCATTTACATCTTCTTTATAGCATAAATCCAGTAAATTTTCTCCTTTAACTATACCCACACTCGTTGCAGCTGCAAAACCTTTTAAAGGTGACTCATCAATCATATCATTTTCCAACATATATTGAACTGCATCATATAAAGCTACATAGGCTCCGGTAATTGAAGCAGTCCTTGTACCACCATCAGCCTGAATTACGTCACAGTCAATCCAGAGAGTTCTTTCTCCAATTTTATCTAAATCAATTACTGCCCTTAAAGAACGTCCAATTAACCTCTGAATCTCTCTGGTCCGCCCACTTCTTTTACCTTTTGCAGCTTCTCTAATAGTCCTAGTTTGTGTAGAACGAGGTAATAGTGAGTATTCGGCTGTCAGCCAACCTTTATTTTGTCCTCTTAAAAAATAGGGGACACTATCTTCAACCGAAACGGTACAGATCACTTTCGTATCACCGGTTGAAACTAATACAGAACCTTCTGCATACTTAGTAAAATCTCTTTCAATTTCTGTCTCTCTTATTTCATCATTATTGCGTCCATCTACTCTGTTATTGCTCATATTATTCCTCCTAAGTACATATATCTTTGTAATCTAATTTTACAGGATTTATTAGCTAAAGTCAAAATAGCAAAAAGCCCTTTGAGAGGGCTTTCTACTAATACCATATCTTATTACCTAACTATTCTTTTAACCGCTTTATGGATCGATTCATAGCCTGTACAGCGACATAAGTGACCACCTAAGGCTTCTTTTATTTCATTATCCGTGGGATTTTTAGTTCTATCTAATAATGCTTTGACTGCCATTACAAATCCTGGTGTGCAAAAACCACACTGAACTGCGTCTTCTGCAATAAAAGCATCTTTGATCATTTGAAACTCACCGGTATTTTTTACTCCTTCAATAGTAATTACTTCTTTACCATCTATTTCATGAGCTAAAACAATACAGCTTCTCACCGGTTCATTATCTAATAGGACAGTACAAGCCCCACATTCACCATTTCCACAGCCTTCTTTGGTACCAATTAAATTTAATTTTTCTCTTAAGAGTTCTAAAAGAGACATTTGGTAAGGTACTTCTAGTTCATAATCTTTACCATTTATTATAGTATTAATCTTTTTAGACATCTAAATCATCTCCTATCTCACCAATATCTCTTAAGCATCTTTTTAGTAAACTAACCACCATTTCTTTTTTATAGGCTGGTGATGCTCTAAGACTACTAGCACGTGGTGAAACATTTTCATTAATTATTTTTTGGATTTCTTCAAATGTTTCTTTTCTAAATGGTTTATCTTTTAAAATATTATCAACTTTTATATTCCTATATGGTGTTCTGGCTACTGTACCATAAAAAGTCCTATATTCATTATCCTTTTTAACTAAAGCAGTATTTACAACTGCTAAATCCATACCTTCTACTCGGCTGATTCTATGGTAACTGCCTTTAATTTCTTGACTTATGTCAATATTAATAGATTTTAGTAACTCATTATCTAATTTTACCCTACCTACATCATACCAAAATTCTTCAATAGGATATTTTGTTATACCCTCTTTGCCAATAACTTCTACTTCCGCTTCTAGGGCAAAAAGGGGTACTCCAAATTCTGCTCCTGGAGAAGCATGGACAACATTACCACCAATCGTAGCTCTATTTCTTATTTCATAACAACCGAATTGAGCTGCTGCTTGGTATAGTAAATATAGATTATCTTTAATTAAAGAACTTTCCTTTATCTCTGTGATAGATGTTAAAGCTCCAATCTTGATTTGATTATTATTTTTTTCTATACCTTTTAATTCTGATAGTTCTTTAATATCAATGAGCATTTCAGGTGATTTTGCTGCTTCTCTTAATTTGACTAAAAGATCAGTTCCTCCCGCCACAATTTGAGCTTCTTGATTCTCAATTAAAAGATCAAAAACCTCTTCAATATTTTGAGGGCGTTTGTATTCAAAAGGACTAAACATCTTGATCACCTTCTTTGCTCATATTTAAATATATTTTTTCTCTTGTTAATGGTAAATCAAATATTTCAATATCTAATGCATCACTGATAGCATTACCAAACGCGGGCGCAATTCCAACTGTTCCATGTTCAGCTATACCGCGAGCCCCAAAAGGTCCAATTGGTTCCGGTGTTTCAAAAAAGTAAACATCTAGCTTTGTATCATAAAGATCTAGGGGAGTGGGGATTTTGTAATCAGTAAAACTATTATTTCTCATTTCACCATTTTTACCATAAACCAATTCTTCATTTAATGCACCGCCCATTTCCTGGACCATACCTCCGATTATTTGACCTCGAGCCATTTTCGGGTTGATCACTTTACCGGCATCAATAGCCATCATCATATTGAGCAGCTTTAATTCACCGGTCTCTTTATCAATTTCTACTACAACACCTTGAGCTCCAAATGTCCACTCAGCGGCTGCATTTCCTTGCCCGGTTTCGGGATCAGTATAGGTTAATCCCTGAGGCATATATGTGCCATAAGTCTGGACAGGTTCACCTGTTACAAGACCATTTTCAGCAAGATATCCAAAACAAACTTCACTTGTTTTTATGGTAACACTCTCATCTTCAGTGTATACTATTTTTTTTCCTTGATACTTTAGTTTATCTTTTTTTACATTTAAGACTAGAGCCGCATTTTCTTTTAGTTTATCTATAGCTTTTTCAGCTGCATCCACTATAGCACGTCCAGCTTTCCAGGTTGTAGTACTACCAATAGTCTGCCATCCATAAGGTGAGATATCTGTACTACTATCTTCTTTAATATTAATTTTATCTAAAGGTAGTTTTAAAGCAGCTGCAGCAATCTGTTTCATGGCTGTTTTAGTACCCTGTCCCATTTCTATACCACTGCTGGCAATATCTACAGTTCCTTCTTCATTAAATCTTAAGGTAGCAGATGCTGCCGAATTGGTAGGCATAACAGGAGATTTCATAATGGCTGCAATTCCTTTGCCATATACCTTATTAGGTTTTTTATCTATCTCTATTTCGTTTAATCGTTCTTTTATCTTTTTATAACAACCTATTAGGTCGCCATTTTCTTCTTCGATTTCCTGTCCTAGGGCATTAATTGAACCAGGTCTTAACATATTTTTTAGTCTTAATTCATGTTCATCAATTCCTAATTTCTCTGCTATAATATGAATTTGTCTTTCTTTAGCCCAGTGTACTTCGGGATGTCCATATCCTCTAAATGCACCGACAGGAGGCGTATTGGTGTAAACACCATAGGAATCAACTTGTATATTGTCTATTTCATAAGGTCCGGAACTATTATGTCCAGCCGCTGTCACAATATGCACCGAGGTTGAACCATATGCACCGGAACTAAAGTATACTTTTACTTTTTCACCTAGAATTTCTCCCTCATTAGTAACTGCAGTTTTTAAGTTTACTTCTGCGCCGCGGGCTATTAAAGAAGCATTAAATGCTTCTTCACGACTAAATTTCATCTTAACATATCTATTAGGTACAAAACTTGCTACAAAAGCAGTTAACGGTTCTAAAGAAACATCTGACTTACCACCAAAGCCACCGCCTAAGTAACCAGCTTTTACAGTTATATTAGTATCATTAATGCCAAACATATCTGCAATTGCTGATCTTACAAAAAAGGGTGACTGTGTACTTGCATACATAACCATTTCATTATCAGATGTCCATTTAGCAATCGCTCCATGGGTTTCCATCTGAGTATGTGAGCGCTGAGGATAATCAAATGTATTTTCTAAAATGTAATCCGCTTTTTTAAAGGCCTCATCAACATTGCCTTTACGTAGTTTATAATGCCTAAAAATATTACTATTTTCATGATAATTAGTATCTAGATGTCTATCATATTCTTTTTGATTTTCATGAATCAAAGGACTGTCTTCTTTTACAGCCTCACTGGCTTTTAATAATGCTTCAAGTGGTTCATATTCTACTTCTATTAAATTAAGTGCTTTTTTAGCCTGCCACTTATCCTCGGCAAGAACAACTGCTACCGGTTCCCCGGCAAATCTAACCTTATCAACAGCAAGAGGCCGATGGTCACCGATATCAATATTTATTATTTCTTCATCTAGATCTTTACCTGTAATAATTTTTTCAATACCATTTATTTTTTTAGCTTCTTTTATATCTATATCTAATATCTTTGCATGTGCATGTGGAGATCTTAAAACTAAAGCATGTAACATACCAGGAAAAGAAATATCATCTATAAACTGTGCTTCACCTGATATTTTTTTATCTAAATCAATTCTTTTTTCGACCTGTGGTATATCTGCCATTTTTTTCACCCTCTATATATTTTAGACTGAGATGAGGATTCAGCAATAATCCTTCCTTCTTTTATTACAAATTTACGGTCCGGCTGTAACCTTATTGCATCTACTGCTGTTTTAGTATCAAATATTACAAGATCAGCTCTATTACCTTCTTTAATACCATAATCTTCTAACCTTAATATTTTTGCGGCATTATAGGTTGGCATATTAAATACTTCTTCAATTTCATCTGGTAAACTCATATGAGCTGCATGGGCTGCTACTAAGCCAACTTCCATAAGGTCACACTGTCCAAATGGATAAAAAGTATCTTTAACACAGTCCTGACCATAACTTACATTGATGCCTTTTGCGAGAAGTTCCTTCACTCTTGTTATTCCTCTTCTTTTCGGTTGATCATCTAAACGTCCCTGAAGCATTAAATTTGTTACTGGGTTAGTAATTACGTGAATACCTGCTTTTTTTACTTTGTCCATCACATATTCTGCATAATGATCATCATAGGCTGCTAAAGCACAGGTATGTCCAGCTGTTACTCTGCCTTCCCAACCATATTCCATTGTTTTATCAGCTAACATTTCAAGTGTCCTGTAAAAAGGATCATCTGTTTCATCAATATGCATATCGATATCCGCATCATATTCTTTGGCAATTTCAAAAGCTATTTCAATATGTCTCATACTATCTTCTGGCGATTTTTCATTTGCAGGCATACCACCAACTATTTCAGCACCATTTTCCATTGCTTCCCACATTAATTCTTCTGTACCTGGATCTTGTACTATACCTTCTTGGGGAAAGGATATGATTTCAATATCCATTAAATCTGCATATTTTTTTCTCGCTTCTACAACCCCTTTTAAGGGAATTAAACCACCAATAGTATCTACATCTACATGTGTTCTCATTCTAGTAGTACCATTTTTAGCTGCTAATTCAATAGCTTTACCTGCTCTATTTGCAATATCTTCAATTGTATATTTCTTTTTCTTTTCCCAGATAATTTCAATCGCTTCATCTAATGTACCTGTTTCATTGGGCCTCACTACATCTGAAATAAATATTTTATCCAGATGAATATGAGGTTCGATAAATGCAGGGGCAACTAAGTTGCCCTCTGCATCAATAACTTTATCTGCACTTTCTTCAATACTTTCACTAATTTTAACAATCTTTTTATCATCTATTAAAATATCCTGTAATTTATCCTTTTCTCTTAAATTACAATTTTTGATTAAAAGATCCATTGTTATATACCTCCTAAAAAATTAAGCAGTCTCTTCTTCAATAACTTCTGGCATTTGGTCTATACCCATGTTCTGGAATATATTAGATATAACAGGAATAGTTACAGCGGCTAATACTATACCATTTAAAGGCGCAATACCAATCCCAGTTCTATTTCCTAAATATGCAGCTAATACTCCAATGAGATAGCTTAAAACAGCACTCCAACGAACATTAGGAAATTCTAATGTTTCCATCTTAGGTAATTTAGATTTCCAGACAAAAAAGTAATCACCTAAAATCACTCCACCTAATGGTGGTATAAATATTCCCAAACCAACTAAGTAAGTAATTAAGTAATTATATATACCTGTAACTGCCAATACTGTTGCAATTATTACTCCACCAACAACAAAAGGCTTTTTATTATTTACATTAAACATTTCTGAGCCAGCTACACCAAAAGCATAGGCAGCATTGTCATTAGTAGTCCATAAGTTTAGAGTTAAAAATACTATGCCCCAGAAGATTAAGCCCATACTATATAGAATTTCTACAAAGTCACCCATTTGATAAGAAATTGCGCCAATTGCTCCAAAGAATAACATAAGTCCATTACCAACTAAAAATGCTATAAGAGCAGACCAAAAAGCAACTTTTGCATTTTTAGCAAAACGTGTCCAGTTGGGCGCTTGCGTACCCCCGCTGGCAAATGTACCTACAATTACCGTAATAGCTGTAGCAATTGTCATTGAACCAGTTGGTTCAATTACAGCTAATTGAGCCCAGCCACCTGCATCACCAACAGCCTTTGTTGTGACCCAGATACCTAAAACTAACAACAGCGGAACAGATACATAACTTAATATTTCCATACCCTTGTATCCGTAATAAGCAGTAATTCCCATCATTAAACTAAATAATATCATCAAAGGAACGGTATATGGTTGCCAACCTAGAGCTTTTGCAAACATTTGAGCCATTGTAGCAACAGTAACACCATACCATCCAATCTGGGTACCACCTAGTAAAATGTCAGCCCATTTAGCACCCGCTTTACCCAATGTATATTTACTTAATAATACAGTTGTTAATCCACTTCTAGCACCTATAACAGATAATAATGCTACATAGACGCCTAAAATTAAACTACCACCTAATAAAATATAGAAAAAATCAGGCCACAATGTAAAAGATACACCAATTTCTGCACCAGCCAACATTGTAGGTGTAAAGAATGTAAAACCTAATAATACTGCACTAATTGAAATAATACTAACTCTTGCTTTTTTAGGAACATGCTGTAAAGGATAATCCTGGTCAAATTCTAAATCTAATTCTTTTTTATCCATACTCAAATAATGCCTCCTTATTATTGTGATTTAAATTTTTAACACTTTATTAACTTGTTTTCCTCCCTTCTTAATTAAGTTTGTATATTATAATTAAAAATTAAAATTTTCTGACATTATAGGTAAAAAATATAATTTGTTCATAATATGAAATATAATTTTATTAGATGAACTTATACTATAATTATTCTCTGCTCAATGCAATATTCCTTTTGTTAATTTTTACTAAATTTAATGAAGATAAATTTGTTAATTTTATACAAAAGATATTTATTGTCAAAATTCTATTAAATTTTTTATAGTTTTATTTTATTAAATACTATTAAAATAGAAAAATTAAAGTAAAAATAAAAAGGAAAGAATATTAAAAA
>CAYSHP010000010.1:0-55396 GCA_964430875.1 uncultured Halanaerobiales bacterium | reverse complement strand
TATAAAATGATTTATACTGTTAGAAAAGAGAATGAATGTTTGAAATAATAAAAATTCAGTTATCATTATTGTTAAATTATACCAAAAGGTTTACCCACACTAAATAGCGAAGAGCCGATTATATTTATCAGCAGAACTAATGATTTTCCTTGAATTTTATATAATGATTTTTTTAATTTTATATAAGATATAAAAAAGGCGGGCTCCTTTAAAAAAGAGTCCGCAACTAAATTGAAATTATTTAGTTTTGTTTTTTTCTCCCTTGTTTAATTTAACCGCTAATTGCTTTGCCTTCTTTTGGATTTCCTTATTTTCTAAAACGGAAACTCTATCAGTATTAGGTACATAAACATGGCCTAATACTTCTGCTTTCATATCTTTTAAAACACCTTCTAAAACTATTTCTATAGCTTTAAACTGTTTATTATATGCCAGAGCTCCCCCAACTACTAAAAGAGCTGCTTTTTTATTACTTATTTCTTCACGGTCACCTCTGCGCCTAGATGACCAGTAAACCTGACATCTGTCAATTATATTTTTTAAAGGACCAGGTACATTATTGAAATAAAGAGGGGTTGCAAATACAATATTATCTGCACTATCTATCATTGGATATATTTCCTGCATATCATCCTGCACAGAACAGCCCCGCTGTTTCCAACAGTATCTACAATCAATACAACCACCTACTTCAGTACGATAAGCATCTATGATTTCTATTTCACCTTGTAAATCTTCTAAAAAGATATCGAGTAAGTCTTTCGTATTTCCCTTTTTACGGGCCGATCCGAAAAATACTAAAGTTTTCATCTGATCACCTCTTTTTAGTTCATAAGAGTTCAGTTCAAATTAATAGTTATTTTAATTAAATATAGCTCAATAGAAAAAAAGTACTATTATAATATGTCATCTTCCATATTAGCAAATATAAATTGTCTCCGTTGTTCCCTTAAATCCTTGTCTACTTTTTTCGTTCTTTAAAGTTCATGAATGATAAAATACAAAAATTGTTCAGCTCATAAATTTATCACCTGACTATAGACCTTCACTCTATGATATCATGGTAAATTTCTGACTAAACATTCTTTTTTTAAATATTTTTCTTCTTATTAGTTCTCTAAATACATATTTACTATTTAGGTCTCTCTATATTTTCCCATTACTAAACTTCGCTCATCAAAATTAGTCATTTGAAGATAAAAATATTTTAAATTTCTTATTAAATTTATAAGTATTATTATATAAATTAAATATCAGATTGAATTTTCCTTTTATTTCTATTATCTTTATCTTTTCAAAATTCATTTAATCGACTATGTTAATATAAAAAAAGACAGCTTAATAACTGCCTTGCAAAATTTTTATTATAAAAAGAAAAAACACCCGCCTTGATTGATATGATATGACGGGTGATTAGTTCTTTATTATACATTTTTCATCTTAGGATCAAGAGCATCTCTTAATCCATCACCTAAGAGATTAAAACCTAAGACTCCGAGGATAATCGCAATACCCGGAAATGTTGCAACCCAGGGCGCTCTTTGTAATGAACTTCTTGCATCACTTAACATTGCACCCCACTCTGGAGTAGGTGGCTGTGCACCCAAACCAAGAAAACTCAAGGCTGCTGCTTCTAAGATAGCAGTTGCTATACTTAAGGTTGTTTGAATAATTAAAGGGGCCATTGCATTTGGTAACAAGTGATTAAAGATAATCCTTACATCACTGGCTCCCATCATCTTTGCTGCTGCAATATATTCGCTTTCCTTAATAGAAAGAGCTGATGATCTAATTATCCGGGCAAATCTTGGTATATTAATTATACCAATAGCAAGCATTGCATTTCTAAGCTGGGGACCCAAGATTGCCACAATCGCAATCGCTAATAAGATACTTGGGAAAGCCAGCATGATATCCATTATTCTCATTATTACCATATCCCAAACTCCGCCATAGTAACCTGCTATTATTCCTAAAAATACACCTATTACTAAGGCTAAGCCAATCGAAAAAAGTCCAACCTGTAATGAAATTCTTGACCCATATATAATTCTACTTAAAATATCTCTGCCCATTTCATCCGTTCCTAATATATATTCAGAAGACGGGGGTTGATATCGAATCATTATGTTTTGTTCTAAAGGATCATGTGGAGCTATATATGGAGCAAAAATAGCAACAAATATCAATATCCCTATAAAAATAATCCCCAGAAGCCCTATTCTACTTTTGACTAGTCTTCTTCCAGCTTCAAACCAAGGGTTTCCAGTATATTTTTTATCAACTTCTTTAGCCATTTATATCACTCCCCCTTCTAACTATATTCAATTCGTGGGTCAATTGCTGCATAGGAAATATCAACCAATAAGTTAACAAAAACAAATGTAGTTGCGAAAAATAAGATACCACCCTGAACAACCGGGAAGTCACGTGCATAAATTGCATCTACTAAATACTTACCAAGGCCCGGCCAGGAGAAAATGGTTTCTGTTAAAACAGCCCCACCTAATAAAACTCCGAATTGTAAACCTACAACTGTTATAATTGGTATAAATGCATTTTTTAAAGCATGCTTATATACAACTATTCTATCCTGTAATCCTTTTGAATAAGCAGTTCTAATATAATCCTGCTTTAATACTTCTAACATACTAGATCTTGTCATTCTAGCTATCATTGCCATTGGAATTGTCCCCAGGGCTATCGCCGGTAAAACAAGATGGCTTATAGCATCTTTAAATGCCACCCAGTTTAAAGTCAAAATACTATCTATAGTATAAATATTTGTAATGAAATGTAAGTCTACTCCCACACTTAATCTTGAGGATGGGGGAAGCCAACCTAAAATAACTCCAAATAACCAAATTAACATTAATCCAAGCCAGAAGATAGGCATCGAAACTCCAATTAAGGCTACTAACATACTCATATTGTCAAAAATTGAGTTTTGATGTGTCGCTGCAAAAATTCCAGCCGGAATTCCTACAATTACTGCAAAAAACAAGGCAAAAAATGATAGCTCTAAGGTAGCGGGAAATCTTACCGATATTTCACTTAAAACCGGATTATTACTCATAAGCGAACGACCTAAATCACCACTCAATAAACCTTTGAAAAATTCATAAAATTGAACATATAAAGGCTCATTTAATCCCATAGATTCTCTTAATTGTTCAATAGCTTCTTTGGTAGCTCTTTCCCCTAACATAGTTTGGGCGGGGTCTCCCGGTATTAGATGTACAATTAGAAAAACTACTAACGCTACTCCGATTATTACAGGTATTAGTGCAAGTAATCTTTTTATAATATAACTGGTCATATTCTAATAACAACTCCCTCCTAAAATACTAAAAATATGCGACCATTAAATTAATGGCCGCATATTTATGACAATTTACTTTTCCTACTATTTATTCATCCAGCCATACTCTATGCAATTTTTCTGTACTTGTTGGATTCGGTATATAATTTTTAACCATTGTCTTCTTAACTAATGGAGGTGTAGAGTGGGCAATTGGTACCCAAGGTACATCAGCATGAATAATTTCTTGTGCTTCTTTATAAAGCTCAGTTCTTTCTTCTTTATCTACAGATTTTTGAGCTTCTAAAAGAATTTGATGTAACTCTTCATTTTCATATCCACAGTTATTTTGAGTTTGATCTAACAGAACATATAAGAAGTTATCTGGGTCACCATTATCACCAGTCCAACCTAAGATATAGGTTTGTAACTCATCAGCATAATACTTATCGAGATAAGTACCCCAATCATATGATAGTAAATTAGCTGTAACACCAATTTGACTTAAATAGTATTGGATTGCCTGAGCAACCATTTTAGGCTGTGGGAAATAAGGTCTTGGAACCGGCATATAATAGAAATCAAATTCAAATCCATCAGGATAACCGGCTTCTGTTAATAACTCTTTTGCTCTTTCTAAATCATATGGATAATCTTCTATTTCATCATTATAACCCCAAATTGAAGGTGGTAATGGATTTTTTGCAGGTTCTGCTAAGCCAGCATAAAAAGCACCAATTAAAGCTTCCTTATTAATCGCATGAGCAAAAGCCTTTCTTACTTGCAGATTATCAAAGGGCTCAAAATCTTGATGCATCGCAAAATATCCAACATTAAAACTTGGGCGTAAAAGCAAGTCTAAATCTTCGTTGTCTTCTACACTAGCAACGTCTTCAGGGTTAATATAGTCCATCATATCGATAGAACCAGCTTTTAATTCCATATAACGGGCACCATTATCAGGAATTGATCTAAAAATAACTTCGTCCAGATATGGGCGTCCGCCCCAATAATCTTCATTTGCTTCCAGAATTACCCTGTCACCTTGTCTCCATTCAACAAACTTAAATGGTCCACTACCAACAGGATTTTTGAAATAATCTTCGCCATGTTCTTTTACTGCTTCAGGACTTGCAATACCAAAAGAAACCATAGCTAGGTTATTTAAGAATGGGCCCTGAGGTTGAGTTAAGACAAATTCAACAGTATACTCATCGACCGCATTAACTTCCTGAATAACTCCAGGATAGTCTTGGAACATATAACCATAATAAGTAAATTCCCCACCTATGTGGTAAGGGTGATCTTCATAACCCCAACGTTCAAAATTCCATTTTATAGCTTCTGCGTTTACAGGATTACCGTCATGAAAATTAACTCCCTCTCTTAAATAGAAAGTCCATGTTTTACCATCTTCTGATACTTCCCATTCTTTGGCCAGACCAGGAATAACATCTGTGGTACCAGGTTCAAACATAACAAGTGTATCATAAATCTGTTGAGTTACCTTAAATGACTCACCATCAGTTACCTGTATAGGATCTAAACCTACAGAATCTCCGCCTCGCCCAAAAATGAAAGTACCACCATACTGTCCTTCATCTTGAGCAAATGCAGCAAAACTAAATAAAGCTACAACTAAAGCCATTACAACTAAAATTCTTAAACTTTTCATATAATTCATCTAAAATACTTCCTCCTCGCTTTTATTAAGTTAAATAATGTGTAATAATTCTCAACTACTCTCTACTCTCACCCCCTTTTTTATATTTTTAAATAAAAATATAAAAATATATATTAATTATAGATTATTAGATAATAAAAGTCAAAAATAATAGGACATATACCTGTTTCAATGGTTAAAAAGACCTATTAAAAATTAAGCATAAATGTAATAGGCTTATATTTATATTGAATGTAGCTTTTAAAAATCCTGTAAAAAAATGTTAATTTTTTTATAAATGCTCTGTCATTAATTTAATATTATGTAATACTTTACTTTTAAAATATAGATAATAGATAATAATATACAAGAGGAGGTGACACTAATTAAATTATATAATAAAATTTTTTTAGTCATAATCTTATTAATGGTTTTTTCTTTGACAAGTATGCTCACTTTTGCTCAAAGTAAAGAAAATATCTCTCAGATTTCATTAAAAATTAGTAGCTTAGCTAATCTAAGTTCAGAAGACAAAAGCGATTTACAAGAAAACATTTTAAAGATGATCTACTTCTTTGGTCTAGATGCTTAAAAAAGTTAATCAAAGATTAGATAATATCCAAATCTCTGATTCACTAGATGATGATGATATTATCTTAGAATTTGCAAACCAACTAGATATATCATTAGAAGACCTAGAACGAGTTTATGATGACAGTGATGATAATTAAGGAATATCTCTTTTATAATTATCCCTTATTACATTAATAAGAGATTTTTACTTGTAACAAAAATTCTTCAATAATATTTTCTATTTTTATACTAATAAACCTGGTAATACTATAGTTGCTCTATCTCTAAGTTATGTTTTTGATGGACAACAAATATGGGTAACATATATTGATCAGAATTCACCTAACAACACCGTTTTATACTGTAACCCAATTCCAATTATCCCCCACTTTAGAGTATATAAATTTAGATTATATTGAGCTCTCAAATTATTTTTGAGAGTTTTTTCTTTAATTAATTTAATATTATATAATATATCTCCAATTTAAGGGAGAAACAAAATAGAAAAAACATTAGTTAATAAAAATAAAAACTCCTGCAGTATAAAAATACCACAGGAGTTATCTAGTCTAAATATTATATTTTAAGTTTATCCTTACTCTAATAAGTGACAGGCTGCGAAGTGACCATCTTCATATTCTCTAAATTCCGGTTCTTCTTTAGCACACCTATCATAGGCATGAGGACATCTGGTTCTAAAACTACAACCAGAGGGAGGATTAACCGGACTAGGAATATCACCTTTTAAGGAAACTTCACCCATTGGTACCCTGGGATTAGGTTCAGGTACAGAATGTAATAGTCCTTTTGTATAAGGGTGAAGGGGTTCTTCATATAATTTATCACTGTTTGTCATTTCAACTATCTTACCTAAATACATTACGGCAACTCTATCACTAATATGCTCTACTACTGATAAGTCATGCGCTATAAAGATAAAGGACAAATCAAACTCTTTTTGTAAGTCCATCAGTAAGTTAATAACCTGGGCCTGTATGGATACATCTAAAGCAGAAACAGGTTCATCACAAATTATCATTTTAGGATCGAGTGCTAAAGCTCTTGCAACCCCAATTCTCTGTCTCTGTCCACCTGAAAATTCATGTGGATATCTAAACATATATTCAGGTCTTAATCCTACTATAGACATTAATTCTTCAACACGATCGAGCCGGCTTTGTTTATCTCCAACTCCATGTATTCTCATCCCTTCAGAGATAATATTTTTTACTGTCATCCGGGGATTTAAAGAAGCAAAGGGATCCTGAAAGATCATCTGCATATCTTTTCTAACCTTTTGCAGTTCGCTTTCATCTAATCGAGCTACATCTTGCCCTCTAAAAATAACTCTACCATCAGTAGGTTCATAAACTCTTAGAATGCTTCTACCTGCAGTAGACTTACCACAACCAGATTCACCTACTAAACCAAGTGTTTCATTCTCTTTTAGTTCGAAACTAATATCATCAACCGCTTTTAAGTACTCTACTTTTTGTTTGAAAAAGCCTGAACGCTGGGGGAAATATTTCTTTAAATTTTCAACTTTTAAAATAGTCTCTTTTTCACTCATTACTTTCTTTCCCCCTCATCAACATGTAACCAACATTTTGCAGTATGTCTATCTCCAACCTCTACCTCAGGTGGTTCTTTTTCCTTACAGATATCCATAGCATGTTCACATCTAGGATTAAATCTACAACCTTTTGGAAATTCAAAAGGTGAAGGAACCATACCCTGAATAGTATCTAATCTCTGTCTCTTTTTACCAATTCGAGGAATTGATTTAATTAAGCCTTTTGTATAGGGATGCTTGGGATTTTCATACAGGTCATGAATTTGGGCTCTTTCCACAATTTGCCCTGCATAAAAAACTAATACTCGTTCCACCATCTGGGCAATTACACCAAGATCATGTGTGATTAACATAATTGAAGAATTAATTTCCTGCTTTAATTCCTTCATAAGTTTTAGTATTTGCGCCTGTATAGTTACATCTAAAGCAGTAGTTGGTTCATCTGCAATTAATAAGGCCGGCTGGCAGGCTAAAGCCATAGCAATCATGACTCTTTGTCTCATACCACCACTGAGTTCATATGGATATTTTTCAATCACACTCTCTGGATCAGGTATACCAACAAGATCAAGAATATCATGTGCTTTATTATAAGCTTCCTTGCTATTTACATCCTGGTGGGTGGTATAAACTTCAACCAGCTGTTTTTTAACTTTAAATACAGGATTTAAAGAAGTCATCGGCTCCTGGAATATCATTGAAATCTTATTACCACGATAACTTCTCATTTTTTCTTCTTTAACATCTAATAGGTTTTCTCCCTGAAAGTAAATATCTCCGTTTTCAACATAACCTACATCCTGGGGAAGCAATCTCATTATGGAAAGAGAAGTAACACTTTTCCCACAACCCGATTCACCCAATATACCCAGAGATTCACCTTTATATAAATCAAAACTAATGTCTTTAATCGCTGTAACCTTACCATCATCAGTATCAAAACTGGTGGTTACATTTTTTAATTCCAACAATTTCTCTCTTTCATTACTCTGACTACTCATAAATCCACCTCAATTTTCTATATATCATTAATTATACTCTACCTCTTCTGTCTGGGGTCAAGGCTATCTCTTAAACCATCACCTAACAGGTTAAAGCCTAATACACTAAAGATAATAGCAATGCCTGGAAATGTAATTATCCAAGGAGCAGTTAACATTGCTGAACGTGCATCAGAAAGCATAACACCCCATTCAGGTGTAGGAGCCTGTGCGCCCAAACCTAAAAATCCTAAAGCCGCTGCATTCAATATTGCAGTAGCAAAACTCATTGTGGTCTGCACAATTAAAGGAGATAAAGAGTTGACAAAGATATGTCTGGATATTAACCAGAAATTATTTGCTCCCATCGTTTTGGCAGCCATTACATATTCTTCCTCTTTGACTGAGAGCACTTGTCCTCTAACTACTCTCGCAAAACGGGGTATACCAACAATACCAATCGCAATCATCGCATTCGGTAAGCCCCGGCCTAAAATTGCCACAATAAAGATGGCTAATAAAATATATGGAAAGGATAATAATATATCCATAAATCTCATAATTAAGGTATCTATTTTACCACCATAGAAACCTGAAACTAAACCTAAAAATGTACCTACAAATAATGAAATACCAACTGAAACAAAACCAACCATAAGAGAAAGCCTTGCACCATAAACTATTCTAGAAAACAAGTCTCTACCCATCTGGTCAGTACCTAACAGATAAAAATTATCAGAACGCTGTCGGTCACTAGCTTTTTTGCCGGTTTGCCCCTGTGTAGTGTCCTGTTTAAATGCGTCATCACTGGTACTACTATCTGATGAGGAAGTCCAACTACCAGTAGAAGAACCACCAGAACTTTGACTTTCTTCTGTAGCAGGTTCACTACCGGAAGACCAACCTGAATCAGAACCAGACTGTGCTTGTTTATTCTCTTGTTCACTTTCACCTGAAGTCCAACTACCCTGATCTGTGGTAGACTGCTGATTATTTTGAACTGTGCTTTCTTCTTCAACAGCGGCTGGCTGCGACTGTTCAGTCTCTTCCGGCCCCCACCATGTGGGAGGAACACCTTCATCTCCAAAGTGTATCTTAACAGGATCAAAAGGAGCAATTATGGGAGCAAAGATAGCCACTAATACAAGTAAAGCCAGCATAATCATACCTAAAACTGCTAACCTATTTCTCAGTAAGCGTTTCCAGGCATCTTCAATCAAACTAGATTTATTAGCTTTTTTAACAATTTCTTTTTGATTTTCTTTACTTTTCATAATTTACAATAACTCCTCAATTATCAATATTTAATACGTGGATCTAATAACGAATAAGTCAAGTCGGTCACTAAATTAACCAAAACAAATAAAAAGGTAACAGTTAAAGTCGCACCGATTACAACGGGAAAATCTCTCTGTAAAATGCCGTCTAATAACCATTTACCCATTCCGGGCCACGCAAAGACGGTCTCAGTTAATACTGCTCCGGCCATTAATCTACCAAACTGCATACCGAAAACAGTTGTAATGGGTATTGCTGCATTCTTAATAGCATGGACAAAAACATCTCTGAATTTCAAACCTTTAGCCCTGGCCGTCCGCATATAGTCCTGTCTTAAAACATCTAAAAGAGAAGATCTAGTCATACGGGCAATAATAGCCATCGGAATGGTTCCCAGAGCTATACCGGGTAATATAATATGTTTTGCAGCTGAGCGAAAAATTTCCCATTTACCTGTTACTAAACTCTCAATTAAATAAAAGTGGGTTTGTAATGAAGCAGGATCAATTTCGGCAGCCAACCTACCGGCTGTAGGTAATATATTAAGAAATACTGCAAAAAACAAGATAAGCATAAATCCTAACCAGTAAATCGGCATTGATATACCAAATAATGCTATTGTTATTGAGATATAATCAAAAATTGAATTCTGCTTCCAGGCTGAAATTACTCCAGCTAAACCTCCAACTAATAATGCATATATCATAGCAAAAGTTGAAAGTTCAATTGTGGCTGGTAACTTCTCTTTTAAAACTGTCGCTACAGGCCTTTTGGAGATAAGAGATTCTCCAAAATCCAATCTAACAATATCAGTTAAAAATCTCCCATATCTAACCAAAAATGGATCATCTAAACCCATTCTTTCCCGGGCTGCCTCTAAAGCTTCTTCTGAAACATGCTGTCCGAGCATGATCTGAGCCGGGTCACCGGGAATTAAATCAACCATACCAAATATTAAAAATGACATTATTAATAATACCGGTATTATATATAATAATCTTTTTATAATATACCTTAACATGTAAGAACTCTCCTAATTCTAAATTATGATGTATTAATTATAAAAATATAGTAAACCTGCTGATTGAAAAAAAACATACAACCAGCAGGTAATTATTTTAGATGATTAAAACAACCTTAATTTTAATTATTGTTCAATCCATGTATTTTGTAAGTAAACTCCACCTGTTGGGTGAATTACATAACCATGTACATTTTGAGCTGTACCCATTGCTTTAGTTACATGACTCAATGGTACCCAAGGAGCATCTTCATGAATTACATGTTGGGCTGCCTTGTACATACCAGCTCTC
The DNA here is from genome assembly GCA_964430875.1 of uncultured Halanaerobiales bacterium. GTDB lineage: Bacteria > Bacillota > Halanaerobiia > Halanaerobiales > M55B127 > M55B127. The sequence goes on along the minus strand of CAYSHP010000010.1, from coordinate 44,715 downwards.
GCTCTTTGGTCACCAATTGTTTGCTGAGCTTGCATCAAGATATTGTGGAGCTCATCACTTCTATAAAAAGCTATATTACCTGCACTACCTTTTTTGGTGTTATCTTTATCAAGTAAAACATAAATGAAGTTGTCAGGGTCACCATTGTCACCGATCCAACCTAATAATGCCATATCATGTTCAGCATTTTCGGTTTTTTCTAAATAAGTACCCCAATCATATGTGACTAGTTCAATGTCAACACCAATATCTGCTAGATTACTTTGTACAGCCTGTGCAACTTTCTTACCATTAGGCATATATGGTCTTGGATTACTCATATACCAAAGTTCTGCAGAAAATCCATCTGGATAACCGGCTTCTGCTAATAATTCTTTAGCTTTTTCCGGATTATAACCATAATCTTCTACTTCATCATTATAGCCCCAAAGAGTAGGTGGTAGTGGATTCTTAGCAGGTTCAGCAGTACCTTTATAAGCACCTTCTATAATTGCTTCTTTATCTACTGCTAAGTTAATTGCCTGTCTTACCAATTTATTATCAAAAGGTTCTTTGAGATTATTCATTGCTAAATAACCAACATTCATACCGGGCTGTGTTAAGAGTTTCAAGCTGTTATCTGCTCTGATTGACTCTATATTTTGAGGTCCAATACCATCAATCATATCAAGGTCATCACCTTTAAGACCCATTACTCTAGTAGTATTTTCAGGTACTACACTAAATACTACTTTTTCTAAATAGGCATTGTCTCCCCAATAATCTTCAAACCTTTCTAATGTAATAGTTGAACCGTGTTCCCAATTTGTAAATTCAAATGGTCCGGTTCCAACTGGGCTTGTTCTAAATCCTTCTACACCCTTTTCCTTCATAGCTTCTTCAGAAACTATAAAAGCAGGGAATGTAGCTAAGTTATAAATAAATGGAGCGTAAGGTCTTGTAAGAGTAATTTTAACTTGGTACTCATTAACCTTTTCCACTGACTTAACCATATTATACATGTAACCCCAATATGCGAAGTCACCTTTATGGTAAGGGTGGTCTTCATTCATCTGGCGTCTGAATGTAAATACTACATCATCAGCAGTAAATGATGAACCATCATGGAATGTAACATCCTCACGAAGTTTGAATTCCCAAACTTTGCCATCATCACTAACACGCCATTGGGTAGCAAGTGCTGGTCTAACTTCAGTGCTTCCTTCCTTATACTTTACTAATCCTTCAAAAACATTTGTAATAACTTTGACTGACTCACCATCTGTGACATCGGCCGGATCTAAACGAACTGCATCTGATCCTCTACCGAAGACAAGAGTACCGCCTTTTTGCGGTTCTTGTGCCATCGCAGTGCCAAACAAACCAACAACTAATGCTGCTACTAATCCTAATACTAATAAACTTCTTCTACTCAACTTATAATCTCCTCCTCAGTACTTTTTATTCTAATACTTATATATAAAAATGGTAACAACTAGAAGTTGATATGTCAAACTTATAAATTGAGAAAAATAAATTATTGAATTGTAACATTTTAACACAAATTATCACTTTGCTTTTATTTAATCTAAAATGCTATTTAGAAACCAAGTTACAATACTTAACAAAATGGCTCCAAAGACCGCACTCCAAAAACCAGCTACCATAAAGCCAGGTACTAAAGCAGCCGATAACCAAAGCATTAATCCATTAACTACAAGTAAAAATAAGCCCATAGTAACTATAGTTAATGGTAGGGTTAAAACAATAAAAATCGGTTTAACAACTACGTTAACAATCCCTAAAATCAATGCAGCTACAAAACCAGCAAAAAGCCCTCCAATTGACATGCCAGGTATAATATAAGCTGTAACAAAAAGTGCTACCATCGTAATTAATAACTTAGCAAGTAAACCCTTTCTTTTCTTTTTAAACTCATAATGGTATGTAGCCATTACTTTCCCTCCTTATAGATATTTTTCTAAACCCTTTTCTTTTAATAGTTCTCTTAACTTTTTAACATCCTGGGCATTATTTTTATTACAGACTAAAACTGCATCTTCTGTATTAACAATTATTAAATTGGTTACTCCAATTGTAGTAACCAATTTGTCCTCACTATAAACAATAGACTCTTTAGTGTCAATACCCATATATTCCGAATTCACATTTACAATATTTTTATTTTTATCCTTTTTATTTATCTCACCTAAAGCAGTCCAGCTTCCCACATCATTCCAGCCAAAATTAGCTGGTATTACAAAAATCTCTTCCTCTTTTTCTAAAACCCCGTAATCAATAGAAATTCCTGTCATACAGGTGAATTCTTCATCAATTACATCTTCTTCATGCTCGGCTCCAATTGCTTTAGCTATTTTTTCTAAAGATTTATAAATCTCAGGCAAATGCTCTTTTAACTTATTTAAAATCGTTTTAGTCTTCCAGATAAACATACCACTGTTCCAATAATAATTACCGTTTTCATAAAATTTAGCAGCAGTTTCATAATCTGGTTTTTCTGTAAACTCTTTGACCTTAAATATCTTGTTTTCATTTGCGGTATGTACCTTTTTTCCTAAATGGATATATCCATAACCTGTTTCTGGTCTATTAGGTTTAATACCTAAAGTAACTATATTATCACCTTTTTGGACATAATTAGCTGCACTTTCTAAAATATTTAAAAAGTTTTCATTATTTTTAATGACATGATCAGATGGTAAAACTACCATTGTTGAATCCGGATACTTCCGATTGATATATAGTGAGGCCAAGCCAATACACGGAGCTGTATTTCTTTTACAGGGTTCTACAATAATATTTTCTTTTGGTAAATCAGGTAGCTGCCCAGCAATCTTATCTACATATCTATCATTAGTAGCAATAAAAACACGTTCTATATCGACCATCTCTTTAACCCGATCAACTGTGCACTGCAGCATCGTTTTATCTTCATCAGTCAACTTTAAAAACTGCTTGGGATTATCCATTCTACTTACCGGCCAAAAGCGGGTGCCTACTCCGCCTGCCATAATTAATACTGTCTTCATTATTTTAACACTCCAGTTATAATATTTATTATCTTATCTAGTAAAAAAAGATAATAAATAAGCTTATTGTTCTTTCTCTTTCATTTTATATTACAATAGTTTTAAAAAGATCCCTTCTTTTAATTATAATAAACAATTTTGAGGCCATTTTCAATGTATAATTTAATCAATAATAAGGTAAATCTTTAAATTAAAGTAAAAAGAAGGGATTACGTTACTTTTGTACAATTATTATCTATAACAAAAGAAAGGAGAAAATTGACCATGAAAAAACTTACCGTAGTAATTTTTACACTTATTTTATTATTAATACCTCTCAGTACGGCTGCTTATGAGGCCGATCTTAATCTAGAGAGTAAATTCGGAGAGTTAGTTGTCACCAATATACCTGTAAATACAAATATTGAAAAAAGCGATCTTTCTTTAAATACTATTATGTTAAAAGCAAGCTTTAACCAATATATCTTTAAAGAATGGGCTGATTACTATTCTTTAACTTTAGGTACCAATCTTTTAGATACTTCTACAGAAGATACAGAAATTATTACTTATAATCAAAATATAAATAATAAAATAAATAAATTAAAGGGAGAAACAAATTTCAATAGCCTTTATTTTGATCTATTATTAGCAAATTACCTTTTAGATTACTCTACACCAAACAAAAGTTATTTAATCCTAATTGGATATGAATATGATAACTACAGTTATGACAGTAAAAATGGGAGTTATTATGTTTATGACACAGAAAATAAAACTAATCTAAATAATATTGCAACCCATAATATCCAATACCATATGCCTTATTTTGGTTTTATCTTTAATAAAAACTTTAATGAAAAGATTAAAAATAGGTTCGTCTTCAAATTTTCTCCTTATACCTATGCCAGTCTTTCAAGTAATAACTTTTATAAAGATTATACAAATGAAAGTACAACTACTGGCAATTTCTTCGCGATTAAAAATAATGTCAGATATAATATAAACAAAGATATGTATATTACCGGTGGTGTTCAGTTTAAGACCATTAACAATGATGGTTCAGGAACAAGGTATTACTATAGTGGAATAAATGAAGGTAATTCCTATAATATAGATACTGACTTACAGTTTGAAGAGTATAGTTTAAATATAGGGATTCAATATTTATTTTAAAAAACAAAAATAAAAATATCTTTCGAAATAATCCTCTTTGAGTAATCAGACCAACTAATTATCTGTTTACCTAAGAGGATTTTTTATTTATTATCATAAATATATTTTAGATATAAAGATTTTGTTAAATTAATGTTAATCTACTTGACATTTGATTTTAATTCTTTATAATAGTTAAAGGAAAATAATTGAAAGGAGGTGCTATAGATGAATTTTGGTAAAAAAATTAAATGTAAAGTTTGTGGAACAAGAAATTGGTCTGGAAACGAATACTGTGAAAAATGCAGTACTAAACTAGACTATGATAATATAGAGAATATACAAGAAAAAGTAAGAAAGAAAATTGCTTAACATTCTAAACTTTTAGCTAACCATAATAAGCTTCTCTTTATTATCTCCCCTTTTTTTCTTTCCTTCCTGCCTGCCTACATAATCTATAATACCCCAAAACTTTAATAACATTGACAACTCTCACCTATTAATTTACAATTAATACAGTAGATAATATTTAAATTAAGGTTGGGATATTTTATGGATAAAATTTATCTGGATAATGCTGCAACTACCAAAGTCATACCTGAAGTTAAAAGTAAAATTTGTGAGGTTCTCGAAGATAACTTTGCCAACCCCTCTTCTTTACATAAATTAGGTATTGAATCTGAAAAAATAATAAAGTCCGCCCGAAAAAATATTGCTGAGGCTTTAAAGGTTAAACCCAATAATATAATTTTTACTGGCAGTGGAACTATTGCCAATAATATTGCAATTCAAGGGGCTGTAAAAAGGCTTAATAAATTTGGAAAGAGAATAATCACTTCCGAAATTGAACATAAGTCCGTACTTGAAATGTTTAAGTTTTTAGAAAAAGAAGGCTATGAAGTAATCTATCTACCTGTAAATAAAAAAGGGATTATTGATTTAAATAAATTAAAAGATGCAGTAAACGAAGAAACAATACTTGTTAGTATCATGGCAGTTAATAATGAAATCGGTTCCCTACAACCCTTAAAAAAAATCTCCCAGTTAATAAAAAAATATGATAACCTTTACTTTCACGTTGATGGTGTACAGGCTTTAGGGAAAGTTAATATTGATTTAACAGACTTAGGAATTAACCTATATACAGTCAGCAGCCATAAAGTTAATGGCCCAAAAGGTATCGGTGCCCTTTATATTAATGAAAGTACATTAATTGATAAAATCCTTTACGGCAGCAGCCAAGAGAAAGGCTTTTATCCAGGAACTGAAAATACTTCTGGAATAGCTGGTTTTGGAGAAGCAGTTCAACATCTTCCAAAGAAAGAAGTAATCGAAGATATAACTAAGTTAAAAAATGACTTAAAAAAGAAGCTGCAAGATGAAATTTCTGATGTAATAATTAACACACCAGACAATGATAAAGCTGCCCCTCATATCTTGAATGTCTCTTTTGCAGATATTAAAGGTGAGGTGTTAGTACATAGCCTTGAAAATGATGGAATTTATATCTCAACAGGTTCAGCCTGTACTTCAAAAAAAGATGCAATAAGCCATGTAATTAAAGCCTTACATATCCCCAAAAAGTATATGGAAGGTTCAATTAGAATTAGTTTTAGTCCTTATAATACAAAAAAAGGAGTAGTATACACATTTAAATCATTAAAGAAACATGTGAAAAATTTAAGAAAGATAATGGGGTGAAATAATGAGTAATTTGTATTTAATTCGTTATGGTGAAATAGGTTTAAAGGGAGAAAACCGTAATATGTTTGAAGATAAATTAATGTCTAATATAAAAAAGGCGGTTGAATGGGAAGATGAAGGCCTGAATATATATAAAACTCCTGGAAGGATCTTTTTAGAAACTTCTGCCGACAAAAATATTGTCAAAGAAAGACTATTAAAGATCCCGGGCTTAGTTTCCTTTTCACCTGTAAAGAAACTACCTTTAGATTATGAAAGGCTAAAAGAAGAAACATTAAGTTCAGCAAAAGAATTTATGAAAGGAAAAGGGAAAATCACATTTAGAATTAGTGCCCGGCGAAGTAATAAAAAATTTGCTTATGATTCTATGGAACTCCAATATAATTTAGGGGAATATGTCTTAGAAAGTATTGGTGAAGATAAGCTCGAAGTAGATTTACATCAGCCTGATTTAGATATAAGTGTAGAAATTAGGAAAAAACATGCCTATCTCTATTCTGAGACTTATGAAGGAATGGGTGGTCTACCGGTTGGAACGACCGGTAATGTAGGTTTAATGCTGTCTGGTGGTATAGATAGTCCTGTAGCAGGCTATATGGGATTAAAACGAGGTGTTAAACTTATTCCGATCTATTTTCACAGCTTTCCTTTTACCAGTGACCGGGCTAAAGAAAAGGTAATTGACCTTGCTGAAGTTCTAGCTCAATACCAAAATGAAATTAATTTGCATGTAGTCAACTTTACCGAGGTTTTAAAAGAAATTAATAATAAATGTCCTGACAAATTAATCACAATTATCATGAGAAGATTAATGATTAAAATCTCAGAAAAAATAATTGAAAAGCAAAATGGAAAGGCAATCATTACCGGGGAAAGTATTGGTCAGGTGGCCAGCCAAACTTTAGAAGCAATACATGTTACTAACCATATTCCGAACTTGCCAATCTTAAGACCTCTTTTAGGGCTTAATAAGGTTCAGATTGTTAATTTAGCTAAAGAGATCGAGACTTATGATATTTCTATTCAACCCTATGAAGACTGCTGTACCGTCTTTGTCCCTCAAAGCCCAGAGACCAGACCTACTATTGAACAAGTATTAGAAGGTGAAGCTGATCTTCATATAGATGATCTAATTGATGAAGCTATTGCAAATGTTGAAGTAATTAATATACAACCTTATTCTTAAAAATTACCCCTTTTCATTATTACTTAAAATATTGAACTTGTTTAATATATCCCAAAAAGATTTTGATTTATAATGAGTAGGCTCCTCGTAAATAACTGCTTCATCATTAATTATATACTCAGCATTGGTAAAAAACTGGATGGTATAGCTACCACATATATCTTCCAGTTTTCTTTTTGCTCTAGCCAACCATTCTAAACCTACTCTTGAAGTTCCGTGACAGTCTGAAGCAATAACCTGCACTAAATAATTATCTACCAGCTCAAAAGCAGTTTTCTTCACATTATTTCCATATACTCCAAATAAACTGCCCGCATTTAGCTGAAATATTATACCATCTTTTACCCAATCATATAGGATGTCGGGATTTTTAATAACATCTTCATTTCTTTCCGGGTGAGCTATCACAGGTTTATAACCTAAGACACTCAAATCATAAAAGACCTGATCTAAGTATTCCGGCATATAATTCATAGGCATCTCTAAAAGCAGATACCTACTATCATTAAGGCTTAATATATCCTTTTCCTTAAATTTATTTATTAAATCAGGTGTAATATAGACTTCATGGCCGGGTAAGATTTCTACTTTAATATCTTTTTCCTTTAAAATCTGATTTAATCCTTTCACTTTGGTTTTGACGGATTTACCTTCAATTTGATAGCTCTCTTCCATATAATGAGGAGTAGCCACAATTTTATGAATTTCATACTCTTCAGCTGTTTTAACTATCTCTAAAGTTTCGTCTAGTGACTTAGAGCCATCATCAACTTCTGGTAGAAGGTGACTATGAATATCAATCATGATTTTCACCCTTTTTAGTAATTTATAGATTCTCTTCTAGAAACCCCAATGTCAGTCCTGTAATGCATATCTTCAAAATTAATTTCTTCAATATATTCATATATCAGACTAATAGCATCATCTAAATTATCTCCTAATACAGTTAAACCTAATACTCTACCGCCTGCAGTATAGTATCTGTCACCAATTTTTGTAGTTCCAGCATGAAAGACTAATAAATTATCATATTTGTTAATGCTATCAAGGCCTACAATTTCTTTACCGGTGTCAAAGGTAAGAGGATAACCGGCAGATGTTAATATTACACATACTGAAGCCCTATCATCCCAAGCAATTTTTATATTATCTAATTCTTCATCAATTGTTTTATTAAATATATCTATAATATCATTTTTCATTCTCGGTAAGACAACCTGAGTTTCAGGGTCACCAAAACGGGCATTGAAATCTAATACTTCTGGACCCATATCAGTTAAGATCATATTGATATATAGTATTCCTTTATAATTTAAACCTTCTTCATTAAATGCTTCTAAAGCTGGTTTTAAAATTTCATTATGAATCCTTGTTTTAAGCTCTTCTTCAACAAATGGTAGTGGAGTATATGAACCCATTCCACCAGTATTAGGCCCTTCATCTCCATCAAAAACAGCTTTATGATCCTGGGCAAACTCTAAGGGAACAAAGTTTTTGCCATCAGTAAATACCATGACCGAAATTTCTTCCCCTTCTAAGAAGTTTTCAATAACTATCCGACTGCCCGCATCTCCAAAGACCTTGTCTTCCATAATTCTGGTAATAGCTTCTTCAGCCTTTGCTTTATTTGTTGCAATAATTACTCCTTTGCCAAAAGCAAGACCTTCTGCTTTAATAACTAAAGGATAGTCTGCTCCTTTTAAAAATTCCATTGCTTCTTCTGGTTCGGTAAAAACTTCAAATTCAGCTGTTGGAATATTATGTTTTTTTAAGATATTTTTCGCAAATACCTTACTACCTTCTACTCGTGCAGCCAATTTATTGGGACCAAAGATTCTTAAACCTCTTTTTTCAAATTCATTTACAATGCCTTTGACAAGAGGTTTCTCTGGGCCAACTACAGTTAGATCGATTTTATGCTCATAAGCCCAATCAGCCAGGGTTTTGATATCACTTGCTGCAATATCAACTCTTTCTGCCAAATCAGTCATCCCATCATTGCCAGGAGCAGCATAGATTTTATCTACTTTTTCACTTTGATATATCTTCCATATCAAAGCATGTTCACGTCCACCGTTTCCAACAACTAATACTTTCATGGTTTACACTCCTTGTTTATATAATTGGAGAATACTATCTCCCTTATCTAGTTTAAAACTCCACTTATTTTCTTATAATAGCATCTTCTCGTTCTGGACCTGTTCCAATAACTGTAATTGGAATTCCAATTTCCTTTTCAATCATATTTATATAGTCTTGGGCTGCTTTGGGTAACTTATCAAAGTCATTTACACCGGATATATCTTTATTCCAACCCGGAAAGCTTTCATAGACTGGTGCTCTTTCTCCTTTTAATCCAGCCTGTGAAATTGTACATTCCCCTTCTTTATAAGAAGTACATACTTTAATTTCCTCTAAACCGCTTAAAACATCAATCTTTGTTAATACTAATTCTGTAAGACCGTTCACTCGTACTGCATATTTTAAAAGTGGTAAATCAAGCCATCCACATCTTCTTGGACGACCTGTAGTTACACCATATTCATGACCTTTTTCTAACAAAAATTCTCCATTTTTATCAAATAGTTCAGTTGGAAATGGCCCTGAACCTACTCTTGTGAGATAAGCCTTTGCTACTCCTATTATATCATCTATTTTAGTAGGACCAAAACCAGCCCCTGTACACACCCCACCTGAAGTAGGATTTGAAGAAGTTACAAAGGGATATGTACCATAGTCTATATCTAATAAAGTACCCTGAGCTCCTTCAAAAAAGATGTTTTCATCTTGTTTATAGGCCTCATCTAAAAGCACGGAAGTATCTGTTACATAATCCTTAATTATTTCAGCTGCTCTTAAATACTCTTCTAAAATTTCTTCATAATCAAATTTAGGCTTATTATAGACCTTACTTACAATTAAATTTTTATATTCTAATATATTTTTTAACTTTTCTTTAAAAGTATTTTCATCAATTAAATCACAAATCCTAATTCCCCGGCGGGCAATTTTATCAGTATAAGTTGGTCCAATTCCTTTTTTAGTAGTACCTATCTTATTATCCCCTTTACGTTCTTCCTCTAGACCATCAAATGTTTTATGGTAAGGCATCACAACATGGGCTTGTTCGCTAATATAGAAATTATCAAATTTTATACCTCTATCTTTCAGGCCCTCCATTTCTTCAATTAAGGCTACGGGATCAATTACCACACCATTGCCTATTACACTTTTTTTCTCCGAATATAATATTCCAGAAGGAATTAAATGTAGTTCATACTTTTCATCTTCTACTATTACAGTATGACCTGCATTATTACCACCACTAAATCTTACTACAAAGTCGGCTGTTTCTGCTAATTTGTCGGTTACTTTACCTTTTCCTTCATCTCCCCATTGAGCTCCTATTACTACTTTAACTGACATGTGTTTGCTTAAGTAAAATTACTTAAGCTTCCCCCTTTCAAATATGTAATCAACTTCTTTAATGAAATTTTCATAGTCAAATATATCATTTAACTCCTCTTTATTTAAGTATGTCATAACTTCACCATCATTTTCAATCTTTTTTTGAAAACTTTCATTATTATCCCATGATTTTAAAGCATTTCTCTGCACTAAATCATAAGCTTTTTCTCTTTTAAGGCCTTTGTCAATAAGTGCTAACATTACTTCTTGGGAATATATTAAACCATTAGTTTTATTCATATTCATTTTCATTGTTTCTTCATTAACCTTTAAATTATCTAATACATCTTTGAATTTGATAATCATATAATCTAAGAGGATAAAGCTGTCTGGTAGGATTATTCTTTCCACTGAAGAATGAGTTAAATCCCTTTCATGCCAAAGGTTGATATTTTCAAAAGCTGGTATTAAATTACCTCTTATTACTCGCGCCAGACCACTTATCCTTTCTGTAACGATAGGATTTTTTTTGTGCGGCATTGCAGAAGATCCTTTTTGCCCTTTTGAAAAATTCTCTTCCACTTCTAAAATATCAGTGCGCTGTAAGTTTCTGATCTCAGTAGCAAACTTTTCTAAAGAAGAAGCTGTTAAACTTAGCTTACTCATTAAATCTGCATGACGATCTCTTTGCAGTATTTGGTTGGTAATCATCGCTGTCTCTAAATTTAGCTCTTCCATAACCAACTTTTCTACTTTGGAATTTATAGTAGCATAGGTTCCAACTGCCCCTGAAATCTGACCTACTTTAATAACTTCTTTAAGCTGTTGTAGCCTTTTTTGCTGTCTTTCAATTTCTTTAAACCATACGGCTAACTTCAAACCAAAGGTAATCGGCTCAGCATGAATCCCATGTGTGCGGCCGATCATTACTGTTTTTTTATGTGCTATTGCTTTGTCTTTTATTGATTTTTTTAATTTTTTTAAATCTTTTAAAATTAAATCCAATGCCTCACTTAATTGTAAGGCTAAACCGGTATCTTTAATATCATTAGATGTAATACCTTCATGTATATATTTAGCTTCATTACCTAATTTTTCATTTACAGTCTCAATAAAAGCTAACATATCATGTCTTGTCTTTTTTTCTATTTCTTTAATTCTATCAACATCAAAAGAAGCCTTATTAGCAATTTTTTGATAAGCTTCTTCAGGCACTTCTCCTAATTGCATACGGGCTTTAACTACAGCTAATTCCACATCCAACCATTTTTTAAATTTATTTTCTTCACTAAATATATCTTTCATTTCCGCGCGAGCATATCTATCAAGCAAGGTTATCTTCCTTTCTGTATTTATCTTATCCGACTTAATCTTAGCAAATATGTTTTTTAGTGTCAAGTTAGGGAACTATACACCTATGTATAGTAATTAATAAAAATTTTGCATTGTATTTTAGGACTAAAAGATGTATAATTTTTTACGAGGGTGAGTATAAATTGGAAAATATAAAACTAATTGAGCACAGAAAAATTAGAATATGCTGTGATAATGAAAAACAGAGTATAGAATTAGGAAGAGATAGTATAGATCATGGATTTTTAAAAACTCTACCGGGCCCTTCCCTGCCAGTATTTTTATATCTAATCACTCATCTTGATAACAATAATTTGATTAAAACTAATCCTGCAATTATGGCAGGATTTTTAACCCTAGACCGTGAACAGATTAAAGAAGGCTTAAAAATCTTAAACAATAATAATTATATAGATTTACAAGAAAAAAAAGAAGGTAATTATACTTATAAAATAGAGTTGAACTTAAATAAAATTGTAGGCTCCTGTTATTTTGATAATTCAAAAAAACAAAAGAAAAAATTAAAAAAATACAGAAATAAAGTTATTAAAGAAACTGATTTAGTTGATGAAGATTATAAGAAGGCCTTAATCAGTTTTTTACCAGAAGAAGTAGAAAACTCCTTAATTGAAGAGGAAATAGAACACTGGTTAAAAGACTTTGATAAAACAATGATCAAAGAATTAATCCGGCGGGTCGATAAATGGGTTAAAAACAATAATAAAAGTAGTAAAGAAGGATTCTATTATTTACACGGAATTATTGATGATTGGTATAACAAAGAAATTTTCGAATATAAAAGGTTAAAATACTTCGATAGAATGTATCGAGAAACAAATGAATTAGCTAAATGTTATGGTCTTAAAAACTGGTACAATGTTAGTGAGGCCCAGATGGAAATTTTTTATGACTGGTTAAACGATAAAAATGGTATAAACATTTCATTAGCAAAGTTTGCAATAAAAGAGGCTTTTAAGAGAAAAAGTGACGGTCAACCCTCTTTAAAATATATAGAAGATAATTTTATTATTCCTTTTAAAGAAAATAACATAAAAAATATTAGAGAAGCGAAAAGTGTTTTAAATAACAACTCTAAACAAAAACCCCTTAAAAAAGAAGAAAGAGAAACCACTTCCGATTCTAATTGGGAAACCTTTGAATGGGATATAGAAGACCTTAATTAATGTTATACAGGAGGACAAAAGATGGCTTTAGAACAAAATTATCCTGAACAATTAGAAAATAATGTTGAACAGGAATTCCAACTGCTTTCAATATTACTTCAATACCCTGATAAAATAGATGAAGTAGCCGATGTCTTAGAGACTAAACATTTTCTTAATCCTAAGGCTCAATTGATCTATGATATATTATTAAAGCAGTTTGAACGAGATAACCAAATTTCCAAAACAAAATTATTTTTAAAACTTAAAAATGAAAATATAGTTAAAAGACCGGAAAAAATGATCGATAACTTAACATCTGGATTTAATACACCTGAAGAGCTTAAACCCACTATAGATATAATCAAAAAGAACCATCAAAAAGATCTTTTAATTAGAGCATCAAAAAAAATAGATAAGTTAGCAAAACAAACCGAATTAGATATCTCCGAATACCAATCAAGGGCCCAGGAAATAATATTTACTGCTACTAATGAATCTTCTGATTTAGATAAACATATATATACCATGGAAGAGGCTCTTTTAGAATCATTTGAAGCCTATTTGAATAGAAAAGAGAAAAAGGTTGATGTAGGCTTACAAACCGGTTTTATGTCACTAGATAATTTAATCGGTGGATTTAAAAAGGGACATTTAAATGTAATTGCGGCTTCTACCAGTATGGGTAAAACTGCTTTTGCAATCAATATTGCTAAAAATGTCTTAAAAAGAAATGAATCAACAGCCATTATAAGTTTAGAGATGGAAGCACAAGAGATTGTTGATAGAATGATTATCCAGGAAGCCCAGGTAAATGGCTGGAAGTATAATCAGGGCGAAACAACCGATGAAGAAGATAAAAGAATTTCAAAAGCTTTAGATGATTTACATGAATTTCCCCTATCGATTTCAGATGAAAGAGGTCTAAATGTTGCTCAGATTAGAGCTCGTTTAAGAAAATTCAAGGCCCAGATGGGAGAACTAAGCTTAGTAATTATAGATTACCTTCAAATGATCCAACTGCCTGAAGAACATGCTCAAAATACAGCCCGTGCTGTTGGTGAAATTGTACTTCAATTAAGAAACCTTGCATCTGAGTTAGAAGTACCAATTGTACTTATCTCTCAGATAAGCAGAAGTTTTACTTCAAGACAGGATAAAAGACCAGTTTTATCCGACTTAAGAGACTCCGGTAATATTGAGGAAGTTGCCGATGGTGTGATCTTTTTATATAGACATGCCCACACAAGTGCGGCTGCCAGAGAAAAAGCAGAAGCAGAAGGTACAGAACAAGATACTGAAATTATTATTGCTAAGCAGCGTACTGGACAAACTGGTTCTGTTAAACTACTATTTGAAGAAGATTATATTTCTTTTGTTGATCCAGAAAATGTATCTTTTGAAGGTATGATACCTAATGAATAAAGATTTAGATTTAAAAATTGTTTTTGAATTTACAGATAAATACGAGGAATTAAAAAAAGAAGGGAAAATCTCTGAAAAAAAATTTAACGAGATTCTTTCCCTTCTTGATAATTTAAACAAGCTATCTAAAGAAGAACTTAATGATAAATTAAAAGACATAACTTAATTCAATATTTAAAGCAGCTTCTGGCACTCTAGTTCCTCCACCAAAATCACTGGTTTCTGCTCCACTTAAATAGGATACATTAATATTTAAAGTAGTATTTGTACTTAATTGATTACTATAATTAGGTATTATAGCAGTACTACCGTCTTCTAAGGACGTTAATGTGAAGAAACCAATTGAACTAAAATCATTAATACTATAATTAACATTGGTTAAAAATATATCTAAATAATCGTCTCCACCTAAAAATCTGGTGGCGTCTAATCCAATTCCGGCTCCAGCTAGAGATTCTATTAAGACTATAATCCCCTCATTTTTCTCTATCAAATGATACTCCCCCTGCATGTAAAGCCGATTACCATAACCCTGATTTAAAAAGTAACTGTAATCAGTACCAAGCATAAAAGCCTGTGTGTTAACTTCAGGTAGACTATTGGTCTTATAGTTTATATTTGTATATGATCCATAAACTCCTGCACTTTTAATATCTCCTTTTAAAGATAATCCCCAACGGTTAACATCACTCTCATCTGCACTTTGTTTTACATAATTAAAACTAACATCATAATCTTTAATTAAGGTTCTTGCTCTAAAACCGTATTTATCATAATTATTATTATACTCTGTGACTAATGAAAGATTACTATACCAATTGATGGGATAATAAAATTCAACTGCATCAACATATTTAGCAGATGTTTCTTCATCTAAAGCTTCCGCACCTAGACTGTAATCAACTGGATTAATTAAAGAACCAAAGGACCAGGAAATCGGTTGCCTGCCTAAGGTTATTCTGATTTTTTCAAATTTATGGCGTATATATGCTTTTTTTAAAGAAATATCAAATTCTCTATTAAGATTATTATTTGAACCCGTAAGTGCAAAGTTTGCATTATCAAAATCAAAATTCAAATTTACAGTTTCATAAATACTATTATTATTAGTTTCCTCAAAAAAGAGCGAATTAAGCCCAGCTGATATTTCACCTCCAAATTGATAAGAAGAGGCTAGAGCTGTTGAGGTTGTGAAAATTAATGTAATTGTTAATAATAATATAAGTGGTTTTTTAGTTAACAATTTCTAAACCTCCCCTTTATTATTGTAAGGATTCTAATGAAAATGTCCCTTCGGAAATCTCAGGATTAAATTCAATTGAATTTATAACAAAAGTTGTACTTGTATTTTCTCTCAACTTATTTTCCATAACTGTTCTTATAGGATACCATCTTCCTTCAATCTCTTTTACTTCAGTTACTTCAGCGACTTTGAGTAGTTTGCCGCTTTCTGCATAAAGTTCTTCCTTTAGACCAATAAACCTTTCTTTATCTATCCAGGCAATTCTTTTATAATATGATACTTCTGCACCTTCTTCTTTAATTGCTTCAATTTTATAACAGGGTCTCCCATTATACTCTACTTCACCTACTACTTCGAAATTATATAGCTCAGTAAGTTTTTCTGACTCCATCATATCTTTATAAGAAAAGTCACTTCCCATCATACCTCTTTCCAGCATATGCCCGGAAAGTTTTACAACATCTTCAGCATCAGGGAAAAACATCCATAGGTTATCATCTCTTTTTAGAAACTTAGTACCTCTATCCATTGGGTTAGTGAATCTAACTAATGCTTTATCACCTTCAATTAAAGATACCATCTTTTTTTCCAATTCGCGTCCTGCATTGTTAATAATCATTGTAGATTCTACCCGAGCCTGTTTTAAATACTCATTATCATCTCTTCTGTTAATAATCTCTTCTGCAGTAATAGCAAAAACTGAAGAACTAAAAATAAATATGGACAGGATGATTAAAGCAATTGTTTTTTTGAAATTCATAATATTAACACCTCCATTAAATATCTCTCAAAGCATCATTAGGTTCAAGATTTGCTGCTCGCCTAGCTGGTATTATACAGGTTAAAGCTGTTATTATTGTACCAAGGATGAAACCGAATATAACATTTTCCAGATTATAAACAGGATAGATCATGGGATTCATGAAAACTTCATCAATTGTACCCTCTAAAACCTGTGTATAATCAATACCCACTACAGCCAGGTATTTAGTTAAGGCTCCCCCTGCAACAGCCCCAATAAAACTTCCAACGAGGCCCATAAATGTACCTTCAATAATAAACATAGTTAAAATTTCTTTACTTTTTAATCCCAAGGCTTGCATCATGCCAATTTCCTGGGTCCTTTCCTTTACAATCATCACCATTGTATTTATAACAACTATAGCTGCCAGGATGAGTAATAAAATATAAATTACATTATAAATATATTTAGCGACATCAAATAACTTCAAGAGAGGATTAGCTTCTCCCCAGTTTTGTACTACATATTTGTTTCTCCCATCCTGAGATTTAATTAGATTTTCAATTTGCGGCTCTATTTCCTGAGCAGCTGACATTGATTTTGTTTCCAGAAGTATCTCAGTCGCCATATCCTGCATCAAAAGTATCCTCTGGGCCTGGTCAATCGGGAGATAAAACAATCTATCATTAATTAAGGGTAGATAATGGTCTACCTTACCGACAATTTTAAATGTGGAACCCTTAAAAGCATCAAAGGAATTTTTATATAGAATTGTTATTTTATCTCCTACCACTCTATCAAGTGAATCCATTAAACCTTTGCCCATTACTACTTCTCTCTGACCCATTTCAACCATTCTACCTTCAACTAATTTGCTTTCTATTTCAGTAAACTCCATTTCTTTCTCGGGTAATACTCCCCAGCCCATCATCCTTACAATTTCATCATCAGGACTTGCCATAGCTCCAAACCTAAGCCTGGGTATCGCAAGTTCTACACCATTTTCTGCTTCAAGTTTTTCAATCATCGGCATAATACCATTACCCTCAAAGCCATCTACAGGATGTATTAAAGATAAGAGTTTTTCTTTTTGATCATACTGTTCATCTATAATTCTAATATGTCCTGAATCATATTGAACATACAAGGAGAAGGAAGAATTTAAAACTCCTAATACTAATCCGCGCGCAAATATTACAACCATTACAGCAATTGCAATAGCTATAATTGATATAATAGTTCTCATTTTGTTTCTAAAAAGATTTCGGCCGGCTAGGTTCATTAAAAATTTCATATATAGTGACCTCCCTTATCTATGGTATATTGCCTTGACTGGATCTTTTTTAGCTCCCCATCTTGCCGGTAAAATACTAACCAGGGTGGAAATAATAATTCCAAAGATAAATATAAACAGGAAGGCTTCCGGATGCCAGCCTCCATAAATACGTCCTGCTATAGGCATTCCAAAGGAAGTAGTTCCCCCAGTCATCGCAGATACACTAATTCCAATATTTTTTAAGAGGTAAACTCCGATTGCACCAAATATTACTCCAATTGTTGAGCCGATTATTCCAATGCCGGCTGATTCAATAACAAAAATATATACTATTTCACGGGATTTTAACCCTAAGGCTTTCATCATTCCTATCTCTTCTAATCTTTCCAGAGCAGCTAATATTACTGTGTTAATAACACCCACTGTGGCAAGTAAGATTATTATGGCCAGCATCACAAGGTTTTCTACATTACCCTGTCTCACCATGGCCAGGACTTCTTTGGACAGCTGCTCCCAGTGGTAAGCTTTAATCTTTAAATTGTCCTGTTTAAACTCTTTATTTAAATTTGCTGCCATCTCTACAGACTGATCTCTGTTTTCTAATCTAAATAGAAATTTACTCACCTTATTTTCTAAATTCAAAGAATTCTGGGCTAAAGAAAGCGGTACATATACATGCATCTCATTGATCATGGGATTGGGAGTATCAAGTATCCCCTGTAGTTCTGCATCTATTGTATTAAAGGTACCTTCTTTATTTTTAAATAATAAAGTTACATAATCTCCAATTTCAAAACCCATCATATTTGCCAGGCTGATACCTATCATGGCATACTTGCCAGTTCTTAACATTTCCCCTTCTAAAACATATTCTTCCAACTCAAATATATCTATCTCTTTTTGCGGCTGGATACCAATCACTGTTATGGGATATTCTTCCTGACCATTATTGATTGTGGCGGTAAATTTGAGACGTGACGTGTATTGTGTAATATTTGAGTAATCATTACCAATTTTATTAATCACCTCATTATTTTCTTTTAATAAATAATCAAGAGGTGATTCTTCTTTTTCGTTCCAATAGTCTTCTTCCATAATCTGGAGATGGGCAGTCTCCAGATTAATATTATTATCCAGTGATATATCTCTTAACCCGATCATTAAAGAATCTGATAAGAGGAAAATAAATATTCCAAATGATATAACTAAAGCAGTAATTATAGTTCTCTTTTTATGACGAGTTAAATTCTTAATTGCTAATTTAGTGAGGAACATCCAAATCCTCTCCCCTTTGGTCAGTGGTAACTTTTCCATCTCTTATTTCAATTAGTCTTCTCGCATATTTCATTACCTGGGGATCATGGGTTGAAAATATAAAGGTGGTTCCTAACTTTTGATTCATTTTAAGCATGATATCTAAAACTTCTTCACTGGTTTCAGAATCAAGGTTAGCAGTCGGTTCATCTGCTAAAACAAGCTTCGGATTTTTAACCAATGCACGGGCTATAGCTACTCTCTGTTTCTGTCCACCAGACAACTCATTTGGCCTTCTATCTTCTAATCCTCCTAAACCGACAGAATCTAAAATATCTAAGACTTTCTTCCGCCGTTCTTCCTTTGTCATTTCATCAATAATCCTGATTGCAAATTCGACATTTTCAAATGCAGTAAGTACGGGTATTAGATTATGACCTTGAAAAATGAAGCCAAGATTATAACGTCTAAAATCAGACAACTCATTTTTGGAAAGTTCAGATAATTTTTTAGTTTCATTGTAATAAATTTCTCCTGCGGTAGGTTTATCCAGACAACCTATAATATTCAGTAATGTGGTTTTGCCTGATCCAGAAGGACCAAATATTGTTGTAAATTCCCCTTCTTCAATTTCTAAAGATATGCCCCTTATAGCAGGAACATCTATTTTACCCTGATGGTATGTTTTTTTAACATTATCAAGTTTCAGCAATGGCATTTTTTAACCTCCTTCTCTTTTAATTCCATATTCAATTATCTCTATAACATTATCTATAAGTGGAATAAATTCATCTAATTGTTTTAGACCTTTTTTCTCAAAAAAGTAATCCGTAATAAAAAAACTTGCCTTATACATTAGATTAGCAGTGTATTCTATATTGATATCTTCTCTAACTTCTCCTTCTTCAATTGCTATTTTTAATAGTCGTTCAAAGAAACCAACTCCCATATTTTTATATTCATCAATAATTGACTGGTAAAATTCTTCATTTTTATTTTTGACTATTTGACTTGCAATTTTTGCTAATTTAATATTATCTTCAGCATATTTAAGTCCAGCAATATTTAATTTCCGCCAATATTTAAAAAAATCATTCCCATTATAATCTTTTAGTTCTTTTTTTACATACTTCAATTTTTTTTGTATAGCTTTTTTTAATACATATCTATAAAGATCTGTTTTATCTTCAAAATACTGATAATAACTTCCTTTTGCAATTTCAGCTTTATTTACAATATTAGTAATACTTGCTTTGGTATAACCTTTTTCAGAAAATTCATCTATAGCAGCATTAATTACGCGGTTTTTCTTTTTTTCTGTTAAATTGAAAAAAGTATTGGTAGGCAATTATTTTACCTCCCTTTTGAAGTTTTATGACTTTTCATTCATGTGACTTTCTATTCATATTATAAACCTATTAAGTTATCATGTCAATTATATCTTCAAAATAAAAAAATTATTATATTAATCACGAATTATTTATTAAATAATTCACCCAATTTGCCAATAATTCAATATAAGTTTTCCTATCATAACAGTGTTCGTTAACTTTTTTATATAATTGTATTATAATTGAAATATAATCAAATAATTCACACATATATAAGAAAAACCCCCATCACTGGGGGCTATAATTCAATCATATTTTTCTTTTCATTAAATTATTCTTCTTCATCTTCTTGAGCTTCTACAACTTCTACTATTAAGTTTGCATATATATCATCAAATAATTTTACAGGTACTTTATGAACACCTAACTCTTTTATGTTTTCATCTAATGATATATTTCTCTTTTCTATTTCATAATCTTCTTCTTCAGCTGCTTCAGCAATGTCTTTAGTAGTTACTGAACCAAATAATTTTCCGTTTTCGCCTGCTTTAACTGGGAAGATGAATCTTTCATCTTCAAGTCTGGCTTTAAGCGCTTGAGCCTCTTCAGTTCTTTCAGCTTTTCTTTTCTTAGCTCTTTCGATTTCATGCTTTAATCTTTTCTTTTCTGATTCGGTTGCTCTTACAGCATAACCCCTTGGAATCAGATAATTCCTTGCATATCCATCGGCTACTTCTATAATATCACCAGAAGCACCTAATTTATCTACATCTTCTCTTAAAATAATCTCCATTATCTAAAACCTCCTTTATCTTCATTAAGACTGTTTTTTACTTTTTGTAATTTTTCTAAAATCGAACCAAAAATCTACCAGCCCGATTAAAATAATGGCCGGTGGAAATATCGGTACAAATAAAACAACTGCTGTAAATATAACCTTAAACAATGAACTATCGGTCTTCTCATCAATAAAATAAATCACTACAGCATAGCCTTGAATTAAGGCTAAAAATAATAACAGCATATTTAAATTCACAAAGAATATATTACGCTGTAATATTAGGGAAATAACAATACCTAATGATATAAACCAGCGAGGTAAAAACCAGTATTTGATATTTTTATAACTAGCCCTTGTATAACCGGTTTTTCTTATATACCAGTTTGTAACATAATAGTTTAAACTACCAGTTATAATAGCAGAAATACCGATAAGAGCCGGGAATATCCTTTGAAGTAATTGGATTTGGCTGGAGATTATATCCTCCATACCACTCATATTACCGGTTTGGCCAATTAGCCTGGTAACTTCATTTATTATAGACTGGAAATCAATTCCCATCATATACCTAGATACGTATAAAAGTAATAAATGTGATACTAAAACCGCAGAAATTGTAAATAATAATGTTCTTAAAGGCTTGATATTCTCTTTTATACAACTACCAATTACAAAACCAACTAGGCCGTAACCAATCACTGCCATCAATCCTAACATGGGCCCAAATAAAAGGCCGCTAATTATGGCCATAATGGCAATCACTGCAGCCGTAGTATTTAAATCATACTTTAAAGTAATAACTGCAATGGGGATAGGCCAAACTACTAATACAAACACACTGAGAAAAGGTATATATATGTTAATTAAGGTAAGGACTAATAGATATAATGTAGCTTTTATACTGTCTTTAATTTTTTGATTTAACATAATATATTACACCTCTATATCTCATAGACAAGGTACTGTTTAATATTTAAAGGGAGGTTATATTTAAACACCTCCCAATTAATCTTCAATTTATTCTTTTACATATGGTAATAAAGCTAATTTTCTTGCTCTTTTTATAGCTTTTGTAATATCTCTTTGGTGTTTTGAACAATTACCTGTAATTCTTCTTGGTACAATCTTACCTCTATCAGTAACATATCTATTTAAAGTTTTTAAATCCTTATAATCTATTTCTTTATCTTTAGCACAAAAGAAACATGATCTATTTCTTCCTCTGCCCATTATTAAACCTCCTTCTTAGAATGGTACTTCAAAATCATCATCTGATAATTCTTGATTATCCATATTATTTTCCTGTTGTTCCTGTTGTTGCTGATTATTTGAGCGGCTGTTGTTACCTTTATTATCATTTGGCCAGTCTAAAAATTTAACATTATTTGCTATTACTTCCGGATTGATGTATGTCCTATTATCATTTTTACCTTGGCTTTTTCTGATTTGAAGTGATCCTTCAACAGCAACTAATCTACCTTTACCCAGATGATGGGCAACATTTTCAGCCAACTTACGCCAGGTTACAATTTTGATATAATCAACTTCAGTTTCACCTTGCTTATTTCTATAATTTCTTTCTACAGCTAATGTAAAATTGGCTACTGGAGTTCCATTGCTAGTATATCTCAATTCTGGATCGCGAACCAGCCTTCCAATCAATACAATATGATTTAACAATTAAGCCACCCCTTAATTAGTCATCTTTTCTAACTATTAACGAACGAATAATCTCACCTAAAATTCTATAATTATGTTCTAGTTTATCTAGAATATCTGGTGAGGAATTAAAGTTAATAAAAGTATAATAACCAGTACGATAATCTTCGATTTCATATGCTAATTGCCTGTTACCCCATTCATCGATATTATTAATTTCACCATTATTATCAGTAATAACAGACTTAATTCTTTCAATGATTTCTTCTCTTTTATCATCGTCTAAATCTGGTCTTAATACAATCGCAGTTTCGTAATTTCTAACTTTATCCATCTTTCTTTTCACCCCCTCCACACGGTCTAAGCGGCTCCATATTTGTCTTTATGAAGCATGGATTCAATTATATGAATCTATATAACACAATTCTTTATCATTATAGCATTGAAGTACTGAAATTGCAACTTCTAACCTCTATTTAATTATACATTAAATTTGAAATAGCAAAAGTCTCCATCTTTAATTATATAATCATGTCCTTCAATCCTTAAAAGTCCCTCTTCTCTTGCCTTACTAATTGAACCAGCATTCATTAAATATTCATAACTTATTACTTCCGCTTTGATAAAACCTTGCTCCATATCTGTATGAATTTTCCCAGCGGCTTGTGGAGCCTTAGTACCTTTTTTTACCGTCCAGGCTCTAATTTCTTTTTGTACTGCTGTAAAAAATGTTATGAGATTAAGCAAACTATAGCAAGATTTTATAACTTTATTTAATCCGGATTCTTCCAAACCTAAATCTTCTAAAAATAGCTTAGCTTCCTCTTCATCATCCAATTCAGCAATATCAGCTTCAATTTTAGCACTCACCGGTACCACTTCTGTATTATCCTCTTTAGCATATTCTCTAATACTTTTTAAATATTTATTATCTTCGTTATTTATATCATCTTCCGAAATATTCGCTATGTAAATGACCTTTTTATCAGATAATAAAAATAGTTCATCTACTAATTCTCTTTCTTTGGAATCTAATTCCATATTACGAGCCGGAGTACCCATATTTAAATTTTTTTCAATTTTTTTTAATATTTCGTACTCTATTTTATATTTCTCTTCTCCCGACTTTAACATTCGTTTTGTTTTTTCTTTTCTTTTTTGTATAGTTTCTAAATCGGCCATCATTAATTCGGTATTTATGACTTCAATATCATTTATCGGATTTAATTTTGAATCAACATGACTTACATTTTTATCTTCAAAACATCTTACAACTTGAGCTATTGCATCTACTTCTCTAATATGGGACAAAAATTTATTGCCTAAGCCCTCTCCCTTATTAGCCCCTTTTACCAGACCAGCTATATCTACAAATTTAATTGTAGCGGGTATCTTTTTAGGAGGTGAAAATAATTCATATAAATCATCAAGCCTTTTATCAGGTACTTCTACTACCCCTACATTAGGATCTATTGTACAAAATGGGTAATTTTCAGCGGAAACTCCTGCTTTAGTTAATGCATTAAATAGAGTAGATTTCCCTACATTTGGTAGCCCAACTATTCCTATTTCCATAATATCACCCTATTTTATAATCTCTTTTAAATTTTTTTCAAACTTACGCCTTGGCATCATAACTACATGTTTACAGTTCTCACATTCTATTTTAATATCCATTCCAACTCTGATCACTTTCCAACTATTAGAGCCACAGGGATGAGGTTTCTTCATCTTAACTCTATCTCCTACTTGTAAGTCAGCCATTTTTTATCACCTCAATTAAGTTAAAACAAAATATAGAATTGCAATAACTATTACAGCCACAAAAAACAAGCAGCCTTTATTTTTATAAAGTGGTTTATCATCAAATTTAAAGGAGTAAGAACCTCTCTTACGTGCCTTTTTTAAGTATCTTACTGATTTAGTATATTTACCTTGTTCTCTGTAAATAACACCAAGATTATTATAAGCATTTCCATAATCTGGATCTATTTCGATAGCTTTTTCATAAAATCGTTCAGCTTTTTCTAAATTGCCTTTCTTTTTGGCAATACTGCCTAGATTAGTTATTGCAGGAACATATTCCGGATCTTCTTTAAGAATATCTTTAATAATTTCTTCAGCTTTTTCTAAATTATTATGGTAAATTTCAATAACAGCTAGCTTATTTAAGATAGGTATAAACTTTTCTTCAACTTCCAAAATATCATTGAATTTCTCTTTTGCTTCAGCAAACTCACCAATATCCAACAAGTCGGATGCTTCTTTATACTTTTTTTGTAATTCATCATCAAGTTTATTAATATATTTTTCCTCTAACATATTTTATCCCCTCGTCTTTTAATTCTTTAAATATTATATAATATAAGAGAGTTTAAAGCAATCTTATAAAAGAAAAAAGCGGCCAATCGGCCGCCTTTTATTATTTTAATTTTGCCATCCTAAATCTGGTTCACGAGCTGCTTTTACCTCGTCTAACTTTCTTACCGAGGTATTATGAGGAGCATTTTTGACTAATTCTGGGTTTTCTTCAACTTCTTTTGAGATAGTTTTTAATGTATTTATAAATTTATTTAATGTTTCTAAATTTTCGGTTTCAGTTGGTTCTATCATCATTGCTTCTTTAACAACTAATGGGAAGTAGATTGTAGGAGCATACTGACCATAATCTAATAATCTTTTTGCAATATGGAGAGTATCTCCACCTTTTTCTTTCTGTTTAATACCCGAAAGCACGAATTCATGTAAACTATTTGCTTCATAAGGTAAAACAAATTCTTCTTTTAACTGGTTTTTCATATAATTTGCATTTAATACTGCGTTTTCTGTTGTCTTTTTAAGTCCTCTTCCACCTAATGTTTTAATATATGAATAGGCTCTAATTAAAACACCGTAATTGCCGTAAAAGCCATGTACTTTACCTATTGATTTTGGTCTATTATAATCCCAAAAATATTTGTCATCTTCTTTATCAAGAACAGGACGAGGCAGATAGGGTTTTAAGAATTCTTTTACTCCCACTGTACCTGAACCAGGTCCTCCCCCACCATGTGGAGTAGAAAATGTTTTGTGTAAGTTTAAGTGAAGTACATCAAAATCCATATCGCCAGGACGTGCATAACCCATGACTGCATTTAGATTGGCTCCATCATAGTAAAGCAAGCCCCCTGCTTCATGAATTATATCAGCTATTTGTTGTATATCTTTTTCAAATATTCCAAGTGTATTGGGATTAGTTAACATTAAAGCAGCTACATCATCATCAACTGCTTCTTTTAATTTCTCAATATCAACCATGCCCTCTTCATTTGAATCAATTTCAACGATTTCAAAGCCAGCCATTGTTGCACTAGCAGGGTTTGTACCATGTGCTGAATCAGGTACTATAACTTTAGACTTTTCGATACCCTTATCTTCAAAATATTTACGGATTATTAACAAACCAGTAAATTCACCATGTGCTCCAGAAGCTGGTTGTAAAGTCATTTCATCCATACCGCTTATTTCAGCTAGATCTTGTTTGAGTTCAAATAAGAATTTTAGTGAACCCTGTACATCTTTTTCATCCTGATAAGGATGAAGATTGGCTAAGCCTTCAATTCTAGCTATGTCTTCATTTCTTTTTGGATTATACTTCATCGTACAGGAGCCTAAAGGGTAAATTCCCGAATCAACACCATAATTTAATTCAGACAAAGCTGTATAATGTCTAACAACATCAACTTCACTTACTTCTGGAAATTTTAAATCTTGTCGTAGATAATCTTTGCCGAGTTGTTCTTCCATATCTAAATCCGGCACTTCTAAAGGAGGTAATGAATAACCTTCTCTGCCTGGGCTCGAATAATCTATTATAAGTCTTTCAGCCATTTACATCGCCTCCAGTAATTGAACAAATTCATCTAATTCTTCTTTAGTTCTTTTTTCAGTTACACTTAATAAAATTCCCTTTTCTTCTTTGAATTTAGCTAAATCCAAACCACCCAGGATCTTCTTTTCTTTAAGTTCAGCAAGAACCTTAGAAACCGGTAATTTAGTTTTTATCCAAAACTCATGGAAATAATTGTCAATATTGACAACTTCGAATTTTTCTAGTTCATCAATATTATCAGCTAGATAATGAGCTTTTTTAAAGGATTGTTCTGCCACTTCCTTTAAACCTTTTTTACCCATTGTAGCCATATATATAGTAGATATAGTTGCATTTAATGCTTCATTTGTACACATATTTGAGGTCGCTTTTTCTCTTCTAATATGTTGCTCTCTGGTCTGTAAAGTTAGTACATAACCTCTGTTTCCTTCTGCATCTTCAGTAGCACCAGCAATCCTTCCTGGCATTTGTCTAATAAATTTACGATCATTTTTACAGGCAAGATAACCCAAATACGGTCCGCCATAATAAAGAGTATTTCCTAAACTTTGCCCTTCACCTACAACAATATCTGCATCAAAATCACCTGGAGGTGTTAAGGTGCCGAGGGCAATAGGATTGGCTACTACTAATAACAGTACTTTCTTATATTGTTCTTTTAATTTTTTGATTTTTTTCATATCTTCAATTGAACCATAAAAATTAGGATATTGAACAACAATAACAGCTGTATCTTCATCTAAATTATTTTCTAGTTCATCAAGATCAGTAGTACCTCCATCAAGACCTATTTCTACAAATTCTAAACCTTGTGGATCTCCATAAGTCTTAGCTACTTCACGATAAGATGGATGAATCGCACTTGACATCAAAATCTTATCATTTCTACTAATTCTAGCTGCCATTAAAACAGCTTCAGCCATAGCAGAGCCACCATCTAATAAAGAAGCATTTGCAATATCCATACCTGTAAGTTCACTTATCATACTTTGATATTCATATATTACTTGCAATGTCCCCTGGCTTAATTCGGCCTGATAGGGAGTATATGCGGTATAAAATTCCTGACGTGAGATCAAATGATCTATGATCCCAGGAATATAGTGATCATATGCACCTGCTCCCAAAAATGAAGTGTATTCCTCCAGTGAATTATTTACTTCAGATATTTCTTTCATATGCCTTTTTAATTCTAGTTCTGACAGACCTTCATCTACATCTAGTTCTCTTTTTAACCTTATATCTTTCGGAATCGAGTCAAATATCTCTTCAATTGCCTCCACCCCGATCTCTTCTAACATGTATTCTCTTTCTTTTGCAGTATTGGAGACATAGTCCATTTACTATTCCTCCTCTATAAAGGCTTCATAATCAGTACTATCCATTAATTCCTCTAACTCTTCTTTATCCTCGACTTCAACTTTTATTAGCCAGCCACTACCATATGAATCTTCATTAATCAATTCTGGTTTATCCATTAGATCTTCATTTACTTCCACTATAATACCACTAACTGGCATAAACACATCAGAAACTGCTTTTACAGATTCAATAACACCAAACTCTTCGAATTGATCTAACTCTTCTTCAACTGATGGTAATTCTACAAACACAATGTCACCTAATTCTTCTTGGGCATGTTCGGTAATACCTACTACTGCCTCTTTACCGTCTACAGAAATCCATTCATGATTCTCTGTGTAAAATAAATCGTTTGGAATGTTCATAAAAAGTTCCCCCTTTTTTTAAATAAATGGTGTATCTACAATTCTAGCCTTAACTTCACGTTTTCTTATACAGATATCTAATTCGGTATCAACAGAAGCCTTATTGATATTCACATAAGCAAGCCCAATATTTTCATCTAAAGTAGGTGAGTAACTACCACTAGTCACCTCGCCAACAACTTCATCATCAATCTTAATATCATAACCATGCCTTGGTATACCGCGTTCCTGCATAATAAAGCCGACCAACTTTCTTTCAACACCATCTTCTTTCACTTTTTCTAACTCTTTTTTTCCATTAAATTCATCTTTGACAAATTTTACAGTCCAACTCAAGTTTGCTTCTAGTGGATTTGTGGATTCATCGATATCATTACCGTAAAGACAAAGTGCCTTTTCTAGCCTCAAAGTATCTCTGGAACCTAAACCAGCTGGTTTTAAACCTTTGTCTTTGCCCTCATCAATTAATGCCTTCCAGACTTTACTGGCTTCATCCTTTTTCAGATAAATTTCAAATCCTAGTTCCCCTGTATAACCGGTCCGGGATACAATTGCATCTACTCCTTTAATTTCAGTATCAATAAAGTTATAGTATTTCACATTGCTAATATCATCATGTAATAAGGGTTGAATTATTTCCCGGGAAATAGGCCCCTGGAGAGCAATTAATGCATAATAATCTGACTTGTCTTCCACTTCTGCCTCATCAAATAATTCAGCATTCTTTTTAATCCATCTCAGATCTTTAGTGGTATTAGAAGCATTAACAACTAATAAATACTTATCTACATCTGTTCTGTAAACAAGTAGATCATCTACAATTCCACCTTCTTTATAACACATTGGTGTATAAAGAACCTCTCCTTTTGTTAAGTTAGAAGCGTCATTCGTAATCAATTTTTGTACTAATTCAAGTGCTTGTTTGCCTGAAATTAAAATTTCACCCATGTGGGAAACATCAAATAGACCTGCTTTATTTCTTACGGCCTTATGTTCTTCAATTATACTGGAATATTGTACCGGCATCTGCCAACCACCAAAATCAATCATTTTAGCATCTAAATCAAGGTGTTCATCATAAAGAGCAGTTTTTTTCATGTTTTCACCTCCTGATTTTTATAATAAAAAAAGAGGAGTTTAAGTTTCCTTAAACCCCCCTGTTCTGGTATGTCCAGAGTTTGGTCCATTCAGATTTCTTCTGCCTGAGAGTTTCGGCTCGTTAAAAAGCTTTGCTCCTTCGGCGCCTCGTGGTAAGGTCTCTCATCTGAATTTCAACCCAAATCATATTAATTTACTTTTCTATTTATTAGTTTAATCTTTTTTTGGTTCTTTTTCAACATTTTTTTCTTCTTTTTTTTCTTTTTTCTTAGTAAAATTCTTGTTTTTACTTGAATTTTCCAGGGGAGCGCTTTTGCCTATAAATCTAGCACCTTCTTCAACTACCAACTTATTTGCCTTTAAATCGCCTTCTAAGGTGCCTGTTTCAAGTATTTCAAGCTTATCCCTAGCAATTATATTGCCTTCAACTTTGCCGGCTACAACAACCTTTCTGGCCTCTATGTTAGAATTGACTACACCAGACTCACCCACAAAGACATCTCCCTCTGCATCAACAGTACCAGTAAGTGTTCCTTCCACACGAATAGAACCTTTTGTCTTTAATTTGCCGTCAAATTCTGTTTGTTGACCAAATATTGTGCTGATTTCGTCTTTTTTAACATCTTGTTCTTTGTTAAACAATAGGATTACCTCCCAACAAATTTTCTGGGGTTTTTTGGTACCCCATTTATTCTTACTTCATAATGTAAATGTGGTCCAGTACTTCTGCCTGAATTACCAGTCAAAGCTATAATATCACCTTTTTCAACTTTATCTCCCTTGCTTACTTTACTTTTGTTAAGATGAGCATAATATGTAGTATGTCCATGTCCATGGTTTACTTCTACACTTAACCCATAACCACCATTCCAACCAACAAAGGTGACTTTGCCCGGAGCTGTCGCTAAAACAGGCGTATTATACCAAACAGCAATATCTAAACCCTCATGATATTCTTGCTGGTTTGAGATTGGATCTATCCTCCAACCAAAATTAGATGAAATATAACAATTGCCGTCATCTGCAAGCGGCCACAAGTCAGGAATAGAAGACCGTATATCTTTATATTCAACTGCTTCATCTTTTAATTGATCCTGTACCGCCTTTTGGCTCTCAATATTACCTTTAGCTAGATTAATCTCTGATCTCATCTGTTCAATTAGTTTTCCTGTTTCATGGTAATAAAGGTTTAGTTCACTGCCTCCCATAGGAATACCTTGGTTTAAAATATTACTATTATAATCTAAAATACTTGTGATTCTGACTTCGTTATCATTATTATTATCATTGGAATTAGTATTTTCTCCTAATATTTGTCTAATTTCCTGGTTTGATTCCTTAATTTTTCTTAAAGAAGCCATCAGTTCTTCTGTATTTTGACTTAAAACCAATAAATTCTTCTTTAAATTCTTGTTTTCTGCTTGAAGTTCATCTATGTTTACACTGCTTTTATATTCTTTAAAGTCCGTTTTGGTCTGTCTATATTTCCCTTTATAATATAAGTAATTACAGGAAAGTATACCAATGCCAATAATTAATAATAATATAATAATAATGGGTATATAACGGCGAAAAGAGAAGTTTTTGATTTTATTTCTTGTAGAAGAAGGGGTTACTGTTATGTAAAGCTTTTCGCTTAGAAACATTTTTATATTTTTCCAAAGCGAATCATTCATAAAATACCTCCCCTTACTAATTTTGTAGTTATTTGCTTAATTTTGATTATATCATAAAATTTGGATTAAGAAAAGTACAACTAATAATTAAAGATTAAAAGACAAATTGAGCAATTATAATTGCTACAAATATAGATGGTAACAAATTACCTATCTTTATTTCAGCTGAAAGAAGCATATTTAAACCAATTGCCATAATTAAAAGTCCACCCGTGGCAGTCATCATAGCAACCACATCTTGATTAAGAAGATGTTGAGCCCAGGATGCCAGTAAAGATATTGACCCCTGGTATAAAAGAACTGGTATACTTGAGAAAAGAACCCCAATTCCAAATGTAGCTGAAAAAGCCACTGAAGCTGTACCATCTAATAATGATTTTGTAAAAAGTATTGATGGGTCATTATTTAATCCATCTTGGATAGCCCCCATTATGGCCATTGCCCCTACACAATATATTAAACTGCTTTGGACAAAACCCTGTACAAATAAACCGTCATCACTACCAAATCTTTTTTGAATCTTTTCACCAAAACCTTCTAATCTACTCTCCACTTTTAAAACTTCTCCTATTATGCCTCCAATTACTAAGCTAAATATTACTACCAAAGTGCCCTTTGTGCTTTCCGCAGATAAAGCCATCTGCAGACCTATAATCAATACAGCCAAACTAATCCCCTGGATAACTATATTTTGAAATCGCTCTGGTAGTTTCCCTTTTACTAAAAACCCCAGAATGCTGCCGATTATTATTGCTATAACATTTACTATTGTGCCAATCATAAAACTAACCTCCATTAAACATTTTAATTAATTCTTCTTTATACTCCCTCCTTGTTAAGGCAACTATTAGATCCTCTTTTTTAATTATAGAATCACCCCTAGGGACTAGGCTTTCATCACCTCTCAAAATCGTAACTAATACCGATTCCAAAGGAAAGTCTATTTCTCTCAACTTTTTATCCAGGTATTTGCAGTTGTCTCCGACTGGAATCCTAACTAACTCAATTTTATCATGGTTTTTATTTAAAATATAGCGAAGATCCTGTAAGGTCATCTCCTGTTCCACTAATGCAGCTAAAATAGATGAACTACTGACTGCAACATTAACACCCAGCCAATCAAACAACCTTTCATTACCCGGAGTATTTACTCTTGTAAAGGTTCTAGGTACATCAAATTTTCGTTCTGCCATCTGACAAATCACTAAATTGTCCTGGTCATCTCCTGTTACAGCCAAAACAACCTCGGCTTCATTTATTCCCGCTTGTTCTAAAAGGTTTTCGTTTGTTCCATCGCCACAAAAGACCTTTACTCCATATCTTTCCTTTAATAATTTACAATTGCCCTTGTTATTTTCCACAACATGTACTTTATGGTCTTTTTCTAGTAATTCTTTTATTAAGTATGACCCGACTTTGCCTCCACCAACAACTATTATAAACATTTTTTCACCTCAATTAGAAATTGTTTCACGTGAAACATTACTTGCTTTTTAACTTAATTTGTCTATTATTTTTTCCATTTCTTCATAGTCTTTACAGTTTATAGTAACAACTTTTTTACTAACCTTGTCTTTTATATCAACATCTAAACCAAGTCTCTCAGCAAGCAATTCTCTTGCTTTTACCCACTTGGGTTCTAATTCTTTTGTTTGATTTTTACTTTTCCCTTGTTTTTTTTGGTTTAAATTCTTCTTTACCATTTTTTCTGTTTCCCTAACTGACAAGTCCTTTTCAACTATTTTATTAGCTAAATCAACCTGTTTTTTACTTTCTAATGGCAGCAAAGCCCTTGCATGACCCATGGAAATTGTTTCACGTGAAACAATTTCCTGAACAGAGGGCGGTAAATTTAACAACCGTAAAGTATTAGCTATTGCCGATCTGCTTTTAGAAACTCGTTCAGCCACTTCTTTTTGGGTTAGGTCAAACTCTTCAATCATCTTTTGATAGGCATACGCCTCTTCAATTGGATTAAGGTCTTCCCGCTGTAGATTTTCTATTAAGGCAACTTCCATCATTTCATCATCTTTAAAATCTCGAATAATAGCTGGAATGGTGTCTAACCCAGCCCGTTGGGCCGCCCGCCATCTTCTTTCCCCAGTAACTAACTCAAAATTTTCATACTGAATCTCTCTAACAGTTACAGGTTGTAAAACACCTTTCTTTTCGATTGAATTAGCTAATTCCTCAAGAGATTCTTCTGTGAACCTATTTCTGGGTTGGTAAGGGTTTGGTTTTATCTTTTCTATATTAATATCCTTAATTTCATGTTCTCTTTTTTCACCCTGACTTTTTGAAAGTAAAGCATCTAGCCCTTTGCCTAATCTTTTCTTATTCACGTTCAATCACTTCCTTTGCTAATTCTTTATAGGCTTTAGCACCCCTAGAACTCGGCGCATATGTAACTATTGGTTTGCCAAAACTAGGAGCCTCGCTCAACCTTACATTCCTCGGAATAATCGTGTCAAAAACATCTTTGCCAAAGTATTTTTTAACTTCTTCAATAACCTGGCTTGAAAGATTAGTTCTGGCATCATTCATTGTTAATACAACACCTAACAGGCTTAAATCAGGGTTTAGATTGCTCTGAACTAATTCTATAGTCTGCATTAGTTGGCCTAAACCTTCTAAAGCATAATATTCACATTGAATAGGCACAATTAAAAAATCTGAAGCAGTTAAGGCGTTTAATGTTAATAAACCTAAGGAAGGGGGACAGTCAAAAATTATATAGTCAAATTCAATATCTGATTCCTCTATTTTCTTTTTTAATCTGCTTTCTCTTGACATAACAGAGACTAATTCAATTTCTGCTCCCGCAAGATCAATGTTAGCAGGAAGTATATAAAAGTTATCGTGACCAGTAGGTTGGATTATTTCATTTAAATCTGTATCGTTAATTAAAGCATCATAAATACTGTTTTTAAGATCTCCTTTTTCTAACCCTAAGCCACTAGTTGCATTACCTTGAGGATCAACATCTACTATTAATACTTCCCTATCAGATTCAGCAATGCTAGCCCCTAAGTTAATAGCTGTAGTGCTTTTGCCTACTCCACCTTTTTGATTAACTATAGCTATTTTTCTTGCCAAATAAAAAACCCCCTCGTTAATTTTCACCCTGCTTCTTTTGTATTTTAATATTATACCTTATATAATCCTCTTCATCTTCTTTATTTACCTCTACTTCAATACCAGCTTTTTTAATCTGATCTATTGCAGAATTTAACGTGTTTTTTAATAACCGTATATCTGTATAATATGTCTTTACATTATTACTATTAGTATTTTCCTTATCTTTTAAATATTTATCTATTTTTCTATTAAGACCTCTAACTGATAGATCTTTTTCTTTAACTTCTTTTATAAATTCCTTTTGTTTTTCATTATCCTCGACCTTTAGGAGGGCTCTTGCATGGCGTTCTGCCAGACCATACTTTCTAATTAGAGCTAATATTTCCTCAGGCAGTTTTAATATCCTTAATTTATTAGCAATAGTTCCTTGGCTTTTCCCTACTTTTTCAGCCATTTCGGTTTGATTTAAATCAAATTTGTTCATTATACTATAGTAAGCTAAAGCTTCATCTAAAAAATTCAAATCTTGTCTCTGTATATTCTCTACTAATGAAATTTCAGCAACTTCTTCTTCCTTATAATTATTAATAATAGCCGGTACCTGTTCTAAGTCAATCAGTTTAGCAGCCCTTAATCTTCTTTCTCCTGCGATCAGTTGATATTTATCATCCTTTTTGCTAACAATTAAGGGTTGTATAATCCCGAAGTTTTCAATAGATTCGGCTAATTTTTGTAAATTTTCTTTGCTAAATTCGGATCTCGGCTGATGGGGATTGGGTTCTATCTTATCTGTATCTATTTTTTCAATTCTATTTTTTTGGTTTTTTTTGCCTAAAAAAGGAAAGTCCATTTATTTCCCTCCATTACTTTTATAATTATTCTTTGTAATTTACACTTTTCCTGCCTAAAGAGGACGTTTTTTGGGAATTCCAGGTCTTCTGGGGTACTTATCAAGAATTTCTCCTTTTCTAGTAAATTCTAATATATAACGAGAACCTTTTAATAATGGTATTTCTAATTCCCACGCTTTTTTGAATTTTAGATTAAGTTTATTCAGAGAATTTTGGGCTGTATCTAATTCTTCCTTAAAAGAAGGGCCTTTATATAAAAGAATTACACCATTCATATTACAAAAAGGGGCCGTATATTCTAATAATATATTTAAAGGAGCCACAGCACGAGAAGTAACTATATCGTAAGTGAATCGATAATTATTATTCTGGGCAAGATCTTCAGCCCTTTCATGTAAAACTTCAATATCCTGATACATATCAAGTTCAATCTGTAGTAACTTTAAAAAATTTACTTTTTTTAAACTAGATTCTAATAAAGTCAGTTCTATTTCAGGTCTTAATATTTTAATAACAAAACCGGGGAAGCCAGCCCCGGTACCGATATCAATAACCTTACCCTTAATATCTTTTTTTGAAAATATAGCAGCTGAATCTAAAAAATGTAATTTTACAATCTCTTCAGGCTTAGTTATCGAAGTAAGATTATATTTTTTGTTCTCTTTTATTAAAAAATTAATATATTTATTAAACATTTTAATCTGGTTTCCCGAAAGGGATAATCCCAACTTACTAAAACTATCTTTTATATACTTTTGAATATTTTTATTATTCATCTTTATTATCACTTTCTTTTTTTTCTCGTTCTTGTTGTTCAATATAGATCATAAGTACTGAAATATCAGCAGGAGAGACCCCAGAAATACGTGAGGCTTGCCCTAAAGACCTTGGTCTGATTTTATCTAATTTCTCTCTGGCTTCTAATCTTAAGTTTTCTAATTGATCATAGTCAATATCTTTAGGGATTAATTTATCTTCCATCTTTTTAAACTGTTCTATTTGAGATTCCTGTCGGTCTATATATCCTTTATACTTAGTCTGAATGTTGACCTGTTCTTTAACTTCCTGGCTTACCTCGGGAAGATCAGGAGCAAAGAACTTAAGATCATCATATTCAACTTCCGGTCTTTTTAATAATTTTGCTAGTTTGACAGGCTTTTTAAGGGCTCCGCTATCAAGGCTTTTTAATTTTTCTCTGTTTTCAGGAGTAGGAGTAACCTGTACATCTCTTAAGAACTCTAATGTTCTTTCAATATCTTGCTTTTTATCTAAAAACTTCTGATAACGTTCTTCTGAAATTAAACCTAAATTATAGCCAATTTCTTTTAACCGAAGATCAGCGTTATCCTGTCTTAAAATTAGACGATATTCAGCCCTTGAAGTCATTATCCGGTAAGGTTCTTCCGTTCCTTTAGTTACAAGATCATCAATTAAAACACCTATATAGGCCTGTGAACGGTCTAAGATTAAAGGTTCTTCACCTTTTAAAGATAAAGCGGCATTAATACCAGCAATGATTCCCTGCCCACCAGCTTCCTCATAACCGGAAGTACCATTAATCTGGCCAGCTGAATAGACGCCTTTAATATTTTTGGTTTCCAGGCTTAATTTAAGCTCATTTGGATCAAGACAGTCATATTCAATAGCATAAGCAGGCCTCATAATTTCTGCTTCTTCAAGACCCGAAATTGTTTTTAATATTTCATATTGAACATCTTCCGGTAAACTGGTTGGTAGGCCAGAAATATAGTATTCCCCGGTTAATTCACCTTCTGGTTCTAAAAATAGTTGATGTCTATCTTTATCGGGAAATCTAACTACCTTATCCTCAATAGAAGGACAGTATCTAGGCCCAACTCCTTCAATTACACCACTAAAAAGTGGTGTTCTCATCTTATTATCACGAATAATCTCATGAGTTTCTTCATTTGTATAAGTCAGATAACAGGAAACTTGATCCCTTGTTAAAGGAGGAGAATCAAAAGAAAAGGCAAGGCCCTCATCCCCGGTTTGTTCATGCATCTTAGTAAAGTCAATACTCCTTTTATTTACCCTAGGGGGAGTCCCGGTTTTAAACCTCCTTAAATTGAAGCCTAATTCTTTAAGTGATTCTGATAATTTATTAGCAGGATACTGTTGGTTAGGACCTGAATTAAAAGTCGCTTCTCCAATAATAACTTTACCTTTTAGAAAAGTACCTGTAGTTATTACAACTTTTTTTGCCTTGAATAATATACCAGTTTTGCTAATTACTCCCTTTATTTCACCATCTTCTACAACCAATGTCTCAGCAATTTCCTGTTTTAGATCAAGATTTTCTTGTTCTTCTAATACTTGTTTCATCCTTGTATGGTATTTCTTTTTATCCGCTTGACCCCTTAAACCATGTACTGCTGGGCCTTTAGCAGTATTTAACATTCTAATTTGTAACATTGTTTCATCCATATTAATTGCCATTTCGCCGCCTAGAGCATCAATTTCTCTTACAATATGGCCTTTACCAGGGCCACCTAAGGAAGGATTACAAGGCATAAATGCTATATGATCAAGATTTACCGTCATTGTAAGAACATCAAAACCCATTCTAGCTGGAGCTAAAGAAGCTTCACAGCCGGCATGCCCAGCACCGATAACAATTATGTCGTACTCTTTTTCGAATTCTTTATAATAATTGTAATTTTTTTCCATTTTAACAAAACACCCCTTGCTATTTTCCTAAACAGAAATCGCTGAATATCTGGTCTATAATATCATCTGTAACAGTTTCTCCAGTTATTGAACCCAGATAGAAAAGCACATCTTTTAAATCAATAGTTAAAAAATCATAAGGCATCCCGTCATCTAAGGATTTCTTTACCTTTCTAATAGATTCTAAAGCTTTATTTAAAGCATCCCTATGACGTACTTTTGTAACCATCACATCAGAATCAACATTAATCTGTTCATGTAAAATTTCTTCTAAAATAGTATCTTTTAATTCTTCAATACCTTCTTCCTCTTTAACTGAAATCCAGAGGAGAGGATGTTCTTTGAATTTATTTTTTATTTTATCTAAATCAATTTCTTCTTTTAAGTCCGTCTTATTAATAACTAAGATTGTAGGCTGTTCTTTTATAAGTTCATATACTTTAAAGTCTTCCTCAGTAATTCCCTGGCTAACATCTAACATCATTATTACTAAATCAGACTTTTGCAGTGAATCTCTTGTTTTTTCCACACCAATTTGTTCAACTACATCTTCAGATTCTCTTACACCAGCAGTATCAATAATCTTTAAGGGAATACCATCTAAGTTAATATATTCCTCTATGACATCCCGGGTAGTGCCCGGCACATCAGTCACTATTGCTCTATTTTCTTGTAATAAATAGTTTAGTAAACTTGATTTACCTACATTTGGTTTTCCCACAATAACAGTTTTAATTCCTTCTTGATATAGTTTTCCTTGTTTGGCTGTTTTAATTAATTCTTCAATAGGTTTTTCAATGTTTTTTACTTTTTCTTCTATTTGAGAAGAATCAAAACCTTCTATTTCATCTTCCGGAAAATCAATGGAAGCTTCAAGATGGGCTAATAAAGTAATAACCTCATCCTTTATATCATTAACCTTTTCAGAAAGACCTCCTTTAAGCTGTTCCATAGCTATTGATAAGCTTTTTTCCGTTTTTGAATTAATAACATCTATAATTGCCTCAGCTTGAGCCATATCAAGTTTTCCATTCATAAAAGCCCGGCGTGAAAATTCTCCTGGTTCTGCCATCCTAGCCCCATTATCTAAAACTAATTCTAATACTGACTCGAGAGGAACCATACCTCCATGACAATCAAATTCAACTGTATTTTCCCCGGTAAAAGAATTAGGGTGAACCATAACTATAGCCAATACTTCATCAATTGTATCTTCAGTTTTAGGGTCAACAACATAACCATGATGAGCTGTATGTGATTTTGCTTCAGTTAAATCTATACCTGAAGTTGCCTTAAATATTTTCGATCCAATGCTAATTGCTTTTGGACCACTAACTCTTACTTTACCTGTTCCAGAAGTACCGAAGGGAGTTGCTATTGCAGCAATTGTATCTTCCTTCATTGTAGACATTTTAATAACCCCCTTTAAAAATATTAAACCCAGCAGGACCACCTACTGGGCATTAAATGTAAAATCAGATGTTTGATATATTATTCTTAATCTACTGTTTCGATCATAACCTTTCTAAATGGTTCTTCACCTTCACTATATGATCTTACCCGCGAATCTTTTTTTAAGGTTATATGGATAATTCTTCTTTCATGAGGCGGCATTGGCTCTAAAACAACTTTTCTTTTTTTATTAACAGCCTTTTGAGCTAACTTACGTGCTAATCTTTCTAAAGTTTTCTTACGCCTATCTCTATAACCTTCAGCATCAAGAATAATTCGGTAGTACTCTTCAGTGTCTTTATTTACAACTAATGAAGTTAAATACTGCAGTGCATCCAATGTTTCTCCCCTTCTACCAATAACAATACCAAGATCAGGAGAATGCAGGTCATAAACAACCTGTTCTTCATTAGTTTGATCTTCAATAACATTAATATCCACATCAATATTTGTGTTGCCAAATACTTCTTCTAAAAAGTTTTTACCTTTTTTTATAGGATCATCTTCCAAAATTATCTCAATTTCAGCCTGTTTTTTACCGATCAGGCCTAAAAACCCTTTGTTACCTTGTTCAATAATATTTATTTCTGCTTGACTACGGTCAATGTCTAAATCATCAAGACCTTTCTTAATTGCTTCATTAACTGATTCAGCTTTATATCTCTTTTTCTCCATTACTGTTCAGCAACCTCCTCTTCAACAGTTTCATTGGAAATTACATATTGCTGGATTGCGGTAAATACTGTTGAGGTAAACCAGTATAATAATATTCCGGAAGGTAACTGAAAACCTATAAATATGATGAATGCAGGCATAATCCACATTATCATATTACTTTTTCCGCCACCGCCGGACTGCATTTTCTGAGTAACATAAGTCTGACCAATCATTGCAAGTGCGTTAACTAAAACTATAGCAACATCAGGTTCTGCTAAAGAACCATTTGTTAAAGTACCTATCCATAAAAATGAAGCATCATTTAAAACATCACTTAAGCTTAAAATAGCTCTATATAGCGGTATTAAAATAGCAAGTTGGAAAATCATCGGTAGACAACCAGCCGCCGGATTTACATTATGTTCCTTATATAAATCCATCATAGCCTGTTGCTGTTTTTCCTTATCATCTTTATGTTTCTTTTTTATTTTGTCCATTTCAGGCTGTAAATCCTGCATTGCTTTCATGGACTTAGTTTGTTTTGCAGTTAAAGGATATAACAATAATTTAATTATAAGTGTAAACAAGATAATTGTTACACCATAATTATGTACAAATCCATTTAGAAATTTTAAAGCTTCTACGATTCCATTAATCAACCAACCAAACATAATTTACTTCCTCCTAAATAATTATTTAAGTGGATCATAGCCTCCTGGATTAAAAGGATGGCATTTAGAAATTCTCTTAACACTCTTTAATCCACCTTTAAGTGCACCGTATTTTTTTACTGCTTGATATGAGTATTCAGAACAAGTAGGATAAAATCTACATGTTTTTGGCGTCCAGGGAGAAATAATTTTCTGATAAACTTTAATAAACCATAAAATTAGTTTCTTCACTTTCACTCACTTCCCTAAATTTTTAGATCACACCAGCTCTTTTAAATAAACTTAAGAGATCTTTTTTTATCCCGCTAAAGTCCAAGTTATTTACGGGATTTCGTGCTATGATAATAATATCATAGCCTTTGTTACAAATACTTTCGACTTCTGTACGAATAATCTCCTTTAAACGCCTTTTTAATTTATTCCTAACTACAGCCTTTCCAATTCTTTTACTGATAGAAAAGCCGTAGCGATTTTTATCCTTTTTATTTGGATTCCAATAAAAAACAAGATACTTCGAAGCTATCGATTTACCATTGTTAAAAACCTTATCAAAGTCTTTTTTCTTTTTAAGGGTTTCCAAATAATTTCCTCCTACAAATTAGTTTAATAAAAAAATATTATAATATCAACTCTCATACGGTTTAAATTATATGTTATTTACTATCTAGAGTCAAGAATTTTTATCTTTATCCACAACTTCAAAGCCATTAATTCTTGTTGAATAATTGTTGATAATCTGTTAAAATATTAATGATTAACGATAATTAAATATATAGGGATTTTCCTTAATAACTATTATAACTTCAATAATAGGTTTTTACAAGATTTACACACCCTGTTAATCAATTTATTCACATATAAGTACTGTCCCATCCACAATTTCCCTGTTTATCCACATTATTATCCACATTTATTCACAATCTGTTAATAAAAAATAAACTTATTAACGCTTTGTGGAAATTTTATTCTATTTTTTAACAGGGATTTTTGGGTTGTTTTCAATTTTTACCTAGATTAAGGTAATTATAAACAACTGAATACTGTGGATAAGTCGCTTATTTATCCACAAATATGTTGATAACTCTCTAAAATTTATATATTTTGGGGATAACTTTAATAAATGCGCTATATTAATTAAATTTTGCTCAGGAGGTATTTAAATGGCATTTTCCCAAGAAGAATTAGAACATATCTGGAATCAAACACTAAACGAAGTAAAAGAGAAACTATCAAACCCTAGTTTCAAGACCTGGTTTTCTAATACAAAACCAGTAGATTTAAAAGACGACAACATATTAATGATAGAAGTGCCTAATGATTTTATCAAAGACTGGATTGAAACACGTTATAATGAACTTATCACTGATATTATTCAAAATTTGACTGACACTAACTTAAAATGCCGTTTTTATACTGAAGAGGAATTAAATGAACTTAATGAAGTAGAAGAAGATAATAAAGAAGAAGTAGAAGAAGATAGTGAAGAAAAAAATGAAAATAAAAAAAATACAAAAAGAAATGAATATAATATCAACAATAATCTTAATCCTAAATATTCTTTTGACTCCTTTGTGGTAGGTAATGGTAATAGATTTGCACATGCAGCTTCTTTAGCAGTTGCAGAAGCACCTGCTAAAGCATATAATCCGCTTTTCTTATATGGTGATGTAGGTTTAGGAAAAACTCACCTTATGCAGGCTATTGCTCATTATATTTTAAAACATAATCCGGATAATAAAGTAGTATATGTATCTTCGGAAACTTTTACTAATGAACTTATAAATGCGATTAAAGATGATAAAACTGCTTCCTTTAGAGATAAATATAGAAATATAGATATTCTTCTTGTCGATGACATCCAATTTTTAGCTAATAAAGAAAGAACCCAAGAAGAATTTTTTCATACGTTCAATTCATTACATGAAGCAAACCGTCAGTTAATAATTTCTAGTGACCGTCCCCCTAAAGAAATACCTACTTTAGAAGAAAGGTTAAGATCTCGCTTTGAATGGGGCCTTATTACTGATATTCAAAAACCGGACTTAGAAACAAGAATTGCTATTTTGAGAAAAAAAGCTGATATGGAAAACTTAAAGGTACCCAATGAAGTAATTATCTATATAGCAAACAATATTCAGTCCAATATCAGAGAATTAGAAGGGGCTTTAATAAAGGTTATTGCCTATTCTTCCTTAGTTGATAAAGATATAGATATAGATTTAGCTGAAAATGCTTTAAAAGATCTCATAGTTGAAAACGATGAACCACGTGAAGTTAATATAGAATTAATTAAAGATGTAGTGGTAGATTACTATAATTTAAAAGAGGCAGACATGACTTCTAAAAAAAGAACGCAAAAGATTGCTTTTCCCAGACAGATTGCCATGTATTTATCAAGAGAATTAACAGATTTATCACTTCCACATATAGGAGAAGATTTTGGAGGCAGAGATCATACTACCGTCATCCATGCTTATAATAAAATAGAACAAAAAATAGAGGAAGATAACGAATTTGAAAAGGTTATTAATAAATTAATTTCTAAAATTA
This sequence comes from uncultured Halanaerobiales bacterium, assembly GCA_964430875.1. Lineage (GTDB taxonomy): Bacteria > Bacillota > Halanaerobiia > Halanaerobiales > M55B127 > M55B127. The sequence continues at coordinate 1,708 of CAYSHP010000010.1, read as the reverse complement.
AAAACTCTTAATTTGAACTGTTAATAATACTCTTAATATCTTGTGGATTAATTGTTAATTAATTTAATATGTTAGTATGTGTATAACCGCTCAACTATTATATACAGTTTATCTACATACTAAAACTATGATCTAAACAACAACGAAGCACCTTTTACACAAATCCACACTCCCTACTACTACTACTACTGGTTTAGATTAAAAAATATATTATGATTATTATATTTTTTTTGTGAATAACTATCTATTACATAGGAGGTTAGAAGATGAATTTTAAGATTGCAAAGAAAGACTTTTATCAAGGACTAAATATAACACATCGAGCTTGTGCTTCTAGCAATACAATGCCAATTTTAAAAGGTATACTTATTGAAGCAAAAAAAGATAAAGGACTACATTTAATGGGAACTGATTTAGAAATTGGAATTGAAAACTGGGTTCCAGCCGAAATTGAAGAGGAAGGGAAAATAGTACTTCCCGCTAATCAGTTAAGAAATATTATAAGAGAACTACCTAATGAAGATATTAATTTTACAGTAGACCTTGAAAAATTCAGAGCAAATATTAATTGTTTAAATTCTCAATTTACTATTAATGGCTATAATCCAGAAGAATATCCACAGCTACCAGATGTTAGTATTCCAACTGAACTTGAAATACCAGCAGCTAAATTAAAAAATATTATTGAAGAAGTAGAATTTTCCACATCTACTGATCAAACTCAACCAGTTTTAACTGGTGCTTTAATGGTTTTAAAAGATGAAAAAATTGAAATGGTTTCTACTAACAAATATAGATTAGCATATAGTAAGGTGGAAAATAAGAATAATATTGAAGAAAAGTTAGAAATAATAATACCTGGTTCTACCATTAAAGAAATAAGTAACCTTCTTGAAGAAGAAGGAACAGTTGATATGAAAGTTAATGAAAATTATGCTAGTTTTGATTTTAATGATATCATTGTAGTATCTAGATTAATTGAAGGTAAATTTCCTAATTTTGAACAGGTTATTCCTGATGAAAAAAACACTACAATTACTATTAATAAAGAATATCTACAGTCTGCAGTTAAAAGAGCATCTTTAATTGCCAGATTAGATTCAAATGTTGTAAGTCTTAAAAGTGAAGATAATAGATTAATAATTGAATCGGAAGACTCTGATTCAGGTAGTGCTCATGAAGAAGTACCGATTCAGTTAAAAGGAGAAAACCATAACATAAGTATAGATGCTTCTTATCTGTTAGATGTCTTAAAAGTAATTGATGTTGAAAAAGTAAACTTAGATCTAATCGGTTCTTTAAATCCATTAGTTATCAAGAAAGAAGCAAGTGATGATTATATCTATTTGATTATGCCGATTAGACCTGGTAATGAAAATGAAGGAGAGTAGTTTAAATAAATGAAAAAAATTAATATTAAAACAGAGACTATAAAATTAGATCAATTTTTAAAATGGGCTAATGTAGTTTCAACCGGTGGCGAAGCTAAAGCTTTAATTCAATCCGGGGGAGTAAGAGTAAATAATAGAATTGAAAAAAGACGTGGTTTAAAATTAAAAGATGGAGATTTAGTTAATGTAGAAGGGTTGGATGAAACTTTAAAAGTGAGCGGATAATAATATGTATATAGAAAAGATACTTTTAAAAAATTACAGAAATATAGATAATAGTTATCTTAATTTAGATCCTAATCTAAATATATTTATTG
>CAYSHP010000009.1:0-57539 GCA_964430875.1 uncultured Halanaerobiales bacterium | reverse complement strand
ATTCGTGACCAACAATTAATGTTTTAATACCATGTTTTACCATTTATTTTTTTATATTATTTATCTTACAGTTTTTATTACAGTTTACACATGTACTACCTATAATTTCTTTTTTGGCCTGACATTTCTCTTTATTAATTTCCATACACGTTGGTAATATTATGAATATATTATTCTTGGTATGAAATTCATTTTTATATTCTCTATTTAATATTTCTGCACCAACCATATTTAAATGATACTCAATCCGTTTTCTATTTACAAAGATTTGGGCTTCTTTTAAGCTTAAATTATTTTTCTGTATAGATAAATAACTATTAACATTTTTTGTATATCTGCCTAGATGTTTTATGCTTTTTCGTTCAAACTAAGTGAATAGTAAATTGAGTTTTTGTAAAAATTACTTTTATTTTTCTCATTGAGTTTATCACAATATTTCTGCCATTTTTTTAACCTCTCAACTTCCTGGTCAAAATCACCAGTCGATTTTAACCATTCTATTAATCTTTTGAAAGAAATCTCTTTATCTTTGAAAATACTTTTACTTTCATTTGATAAAATTTTATTCAAGGAAATCATCATCCCACATAAAGGATCTATTATTTTTTTAGCTCTATGATGCTTATTTCTTAACATTTTAAATTTTAGTAAAACCCTTTCAAATATTACATTACTCCTCTTAGCTTTTTATTGTAAAGTTTATAATTAATAGCTAGTGTTAATAGTTCTAGTAGTTCTAGTGAAATTTCCCTATAATTATTTTTTAGTTCAATATTATGATAAAATTCATACTCTTTAATAAATAGCACAAATTCCGCTTTTATTCTTTTTAATACAGAATCTGTAAATACTGAGATCTCTTTATAGTATCTATTAGAATTACATTCATTTTTTAAATTATAAGTAGTTATTTTTGTCATTTTTGTCATCAAATCTCCTCAACTTTCACATAAAATATTATCAACTATCTTTTTTGTTATTTCCCGCCTATCATCTTCCTTAAAAAAATCTAATCCGGTTTGTTTCTTGAAAACCTCTGTTCTCAAAAATATTACCTGTAATGCAGCAAGCTGCTGTTGAGCCAATATTTTCAATGTAATCTCATTTTTTTGATCACCAAAATATCTTTTTAATTGATTAAAAATTGATTGAAAAATATGGCTGCTATTATCATCAATGCTTCCTTTTTTTAGATCACTTAATATTGAAACCCTTGAAACCCCCGGATTATTGGCTATAAAATCAGCGGCAGCATTAATACCTGATCTCATTCTTTGTTCACTAGTTAATTCCATTTCACGATGTCTATCTTCAGAATTTTTAATTACATCACTAATATATGATTCAACTGCTCTATTAATTAAATTTTCTTTAGTTTGGAAATGATAATTTAGCATACTTACCGCTACATCTGCTTTTTTTGCAATATTTCTCATCGTTATTTTCTCAAAGTCCTTTTCTTTTTTCATTATTTGAATTGTTTCTTTTATAATTTTCTCTTTAGTAGAAATTTTTCCATTGCTCATATTAATCACCTTCACTTTATTAGAACAATGTTTAGTACATTGTTCTATTTATCTATATACTAATATATATTTTTATTTATGTCAAGAATTTTTTAAAAAAATAAAAAAAGACCCTATCTTTTAAATAGGGCCAAAATTTAAGTATATTTATTTTTTAAAATTAATTATTTTTACATATTATTATATAAATTTACCATTTCCACTAAAGTTTGGGCTGCTTCAAAACCTTTATTACCGGATTTAGTGCCCGCTCTTGAAATAGCTTGTTCTATTGTATCAGTTGTAAGCACACCAAATATTACCGGTAATCCAGTGTCTAAACCTACGTTTGCTATTCCCTTAGATACTTCATTAGAAACATAGTCAAAGTGAGGAGTTTCTCCTCTTATGACTGCTCCCAAACAAATAACTCCATCATATTTGCCAGTCTCAGCCATTTTTTTGGCTGTCAAAGGTATTTCAAAGGAACCAGGTACCCAAGCTATTTCTATATCATCTTCATCTACATCATGCCTTTTTAGGCCATCTAAAGCCCCTTCTAATAATTTGCTTGAAATAAATTCATTAAACCTTCCCACTACTATTCCTACTTTTTGTCCTTTACCAACTAACTTTCCTTCATAAACTTTTGCCATTTATTAACACCATCCCTAAAAATATTTTTTTAATCTAAATCTAAAAGATGTCCCATTTTATCTTTTTTAATTTTAAGATAAAATTCATTTTCTTCATTTGGTTCAATTTCTAAGGGAATTCTTTCATTAATCTTTAACCCATAGCCTTCTAATCCGATCACTTTTTTAGGATTATTAGTAATTAGTCTTAAAGTGTGAAGCCCTAAATCAGATAATATTTGAGCACCAATTCCATAATCTCTGAGGTCTGGTTCAAATCCTAATGCTTCATTTGCTTCAACAGTATCTAATCCTTCATCTTGTAAGGAATATGCTTTAATCTTATTAGCTAAACCAATTCCTCTACCTTCCTGTCTCATATAAAGGAGAACTCCACTACCCTCTGCTTCAATCATCTGCAATGCAGCTGCTAACTGTTCCCCACAATCACATCTAAGCGAGCCAAAAATATCACCAGTAATACACTGGGAATGAACTCTCACAAGCACATCTTCTTTACCTGATACATCTCCCTTAATAATTGCTACATGCTCTCTATTATCTACTTCTGTAGTATAAACTTTAATTTTAAAATCACCAAAATGAGTAGGTAGTTCAGCTGCTGCTGCTTCGTTAATTAATTTATCCTTTTTCTTTCTATATTTGATCAAATCTTCAATACTAATAATTTTTAAATTATGTTTTTGTGCAAATTCCTTTAATTCAGGGAATCTTGCCATACTGCCGTCCTCATTTATAATCTCACAAATTACACCAGCTGGCTTTAAACCGGCCAATTTTGCTAAATCTATAGCGGCTTCAGTATGACCTGCTCTTCTTAAAACTCCCCCTTTACGTGCAGTTAAAGGAAATATATGACCGGGTCTATTAAAATCTTTTGCTTTACTTTCATCATCTGCTAATTTTTGGATAGTTAAAGCTCTTTCATATGCGGATATACCGGTGGTAGTATCTTTATGGTCTACCGAAACTGTAAAAGCAGTTTCATGTTTGTCCGTATTATTATCTACCATTTGCGGTAAGTTAAGTTCATTAATTCTATTTTCTTCTAAGGGAGTACAAACTAAACCACGCGCCTCTTTAATCATAAAATTAATACTATCTTTGTCAGCTTTTTCGGCTGCCATAACTAAATCGCCTTCATTTTCTCTATCTTCATCATCAACAACTATTATCATTTCTCCATTTTTGATATCTGCAAGAGCTTCTTTTATACTATTCATATGATCAACTCCTCTAAATAAATCCATTTTCCTTTAGCATATTTTTATTAACTGCTTTTTTATTATTTTCTTTATTTTCATTTAAAAACTTATTTACATATTTCCCTATTATATCAGTTTCAATATTCACTTCATCACCAATATTTAAGTATTTTAAATTAGTACTTTTGATAGTTTCAGGTATTATTGAAACTATCAGGTTTTCTTTTGAATAATCCATTATCGTCAAGCTTATTCCATTTAAGGCAACTGAACCTTTATCCACTAAGTATTTACTTATATTTTCAGTTATTTTAAAAGTAAATATTTTGGCATTTTTCTCATCTTTTACACTCTTTAATATTCCAACACCATCAACATGACCACTTACTATATGTCCCCCCATAAAACTGTTTGGTTGTAGAGATTTTTCTAAATTTACTTTTGAGTTTTTTGTAAGTTGGTCTAAATTTGTTGATTTTACAGTTTCCGGCATGACATCCACAGTAAAAGAATTAGAGTTTAAATCTACAACTGTTAAACAAACTCCATTTACCGCTATACTATCTCCTTTTGAAACGTCCTCTAAAAATTTATTGACTTCTATTTCTAATTTGTATTTATTATTTTCTTTAACTTTACGTTTGAAATTACCAACTTCTTGTATAATACCTGTAAACAAAAAACCACCTTCTTTCTAATTGATTTCTCCTTTGATTAATAAATTATCATTAAGATGTTCATATTCAATATTTTTTAATTTATAGATGTCTTTCATTTTTTTAATACCACTCCCTTTAAAAGCAGGAATACCATCATCTCCACCTAAAATTTTAGGAGCTATAAAGGTATATACTTTATCTACAAGTTCTTGTTTTAAAAAAGAATGGTTTATAGTACCTCCTCCTTCAATTAAAATACTCATAACTTCCATATCAAATAATATTTTAACCATCGCATGTAAGTCTAATCTACCATTATTATCTTTAGATAAGATGATAACTTGCACATTATCTTTTTTCTTAAATTCTTTGAATTTATTTTTATCATGGTCTTGACTGGTAAAAATCATTGTTTTACTATCTGATTGTTGATTAATAATATTAGCATCAAGAGGAGTTCGCAAATTGCTATCAAGTACAATTCGGATAGGATCGATCCCTTCTTTGCCTTCTATTCGGGTTGTAAGTCTGGGATTATCGCTTAACACAGTCCCAATACCTACTAATATGCCGTCAACCTTATGTCTTAATTTATGTCCATATTCTCTTGCTTTTTTATTAGTCACCCACCTAGCATCTCCGGTACTAGTTGCTAAATAACCATCTAAAGTTTGGGCTGTCTTTAAATATATAAAAGGAGATTTTTCTTTCATGTTTTTAATAAATATTTCATTGAGCTTTTTAGCTTCTTTTTTTAAAACACCAGATTTAACCTCAATACCAGATTCTTTTAGTTGTTTAAATCCTTTCCCGGCTACTAAGGGATTAGGATCTTCCATAGCTACAACCAATCTCTTTATATTAGAATTAATTATTTTTAAAGAACAAGCGGGAGTTTTCCCAATATGACAACAGGGTTCTAAGTTAACATATAAAGTTGCACCAGCTGACATTTCACCTGCTTGCTCTAAAGCATGAACTTCTGCATGAGGTGTACCAGCTTTTTTATGGTAACCCCTGCCTACTATTTCATTATTTTTTACTACCACAGCACCTACTAAAGGATTAGGACTAACTTTACCTTCTCCTTTTTTAGCAAGTTGTAAAGCTTTTTTCATGTAATATGTATCATCATTTTTAACCATCTAAATACCTCCGCAGATATAAAATTATTATTAAACTAAAAAACCCCTCCAAAAATGAAGGGGTTGTATGATAAAGATAAATATACACTAACTCCCTTCCAGACTTTACTGTCGGTTCTGGAATTACACCAGATCAGCTAATAATAGCTCGTGGACTTTTACCACCGGTATGGAATTTCACCAATCCCTGTTAGTTTTCTTTTTTTAATTTGTACTCTTATTATAAGGCACTTTTATAATAATTTAAAGTGTTAAATTTGGATTTTGAGATATTTCACGAATTTAACTTTTATTCTAAATTTAAAAGATGTCCTAATTTTTCTTTTTTAGTTTTTAGATAATATTCATTTTCCTCATGAGGTTCAATTTCAAGTGGAATTCTTTCTGTAATTTCAAGCCCATAACCTTCTAGACCAACTACTTTTCTTGGATTATTAGTAATCAGTTTAAGTGAATTCAAACCTAACTCTGATAAGATTTGAGCACCGATACCATAGTCTCTTAAATCAGCTTTAAAGCCTAACTTTTTATTAGCTTCAACAGTGTCATGACCTTCATCCTGTAGAGAATATGCTTTGATCTTATTTGTTAATCCAATACCTCTGCCTTCCTGTCTCATATATAAAACTAAGCCCTGCCCTTCATCTTCTATCATCTGTAAGGCAGCCGCTAATTGTTCCCCACAGTCACATCTAAGTGAACCAAATATATCACCAGTAATACACTGGGAATGAACTCTCACTAATACATCCTCTTCATCCTTAATATTACCTTTAATTATTGCGATATGCTCTTTATCATCTAACTCAGATTTGAAGACCTTTATCTTGAAATCTCCAAATTTTGTGGGAAGTTTTGCTTGGGCTGCTTCTTTTATTAAATTATCGGTCTTTTTTCTATACCTTATTAAATCTTTTATACTTATAACCTTAAGATCATATTCTTTAGCAAATTGTTTAATTTCAGGTAATTTAGCAACTTCACCCTTTTCATTCATAATCTTAGTTAATACTCCGGCTGGTTTAAGATCAGCTAGTTTAATTAAATCTAAGGCTGCTTCTACTTTACCAGCTTTCCTTAAAACTCCCCCTTGTTTTGCTCTTAAAGGAAATACATGACCGGGCCGTTTAAAATTATCCGGGGTATTACTTTCCGCTAATTTATTTATAGTAAGTGCTCTTTCCTTAGCTGAGATACCCTTTTTAGTATCTACATGATCAACAGATACTGTAAACGATTCTTCTTTATTATCATCATAGTGTTCTGCCATATTGACTAAATTTAAGGCCCTGATTTTATGATTACCTAAGGGAACGGTAATTAACCCACGTGCTTTTTTTAATAAAAAGTTAATCTTGTCAGCATCGGCATTTTCAGCTGCAAAGAAAACATCTCCATCATTATCTTCTGAACCATCATCAATTATTATTACCATCTTGCCTGCTTTAAGATCATTAATTCCTTTCGTAATTTGGTTCATCAGACTCCCTCCTATTAAATAAATCCATTATCTTTTAATAAATCTTCTTTTATCATTTCCTTTTTATTGCGAATTTCTTTTTGTTTTTCAATAATCTCACCAATATATCGTCCTACAATATCAGTTTCAATATTCACCTTATCTCCAATTTTAAGATGTTTAAGATTAGTATTTTCCCAAATAGTATTTAATATATTAACTACAACTTCTTTATTAATTAGTTTTTGAATTGTTAAACTAATCCCATTAATTGCTATGGAATTATTTTCACTAAAATAGTCATTTAAATCTTTAGTCGTTTTTAATCTTAACTTTCTTTTACCATTTAACTTTTTTATTTCAATAATCTCACCAATATCATTTATATTACCACTGATGACATGACTACCTTGATATTTATATGGCTGTACTTCTTTCTCTAAATTAACCCAGGCACTCTTTTCTAAATTATCAATATTATTATTTATGATATTTTTAAGTTTCCCTTTTGCTTTAAAGTAACTTTCACCGATTTCATTAATTACAAAGTTTAAACCATTGATATTTATTTCATTACCAACATCTAAATTTGCTATTATTTCATTTGCTTTTACATTTATATTAATATTATTATTATCAATAAATTTTTCTTTCACTTTACCAACCTCTTGAATTATCCCAACAAACATAAGATCACTCCTGTTCTATTTTTCCTCAAACTAAATTTATCGGCAGTTTGTATTTACAAATCATATATTTACATTAATTAACCCCTTCTGATCAGAAGGGGTTAATTAAGAGTATATATAACTAACTCCCTTCCAGACTATACTGTCGGTTTTGGAATTACACCAAATCAGCTAATCAATAGCTCGTGGACTTTTACCACCGGTATGGAATTTCACCAATCCCTGTTAGTTCAATTTTTCTTCTTTTATATTATCATTATCAATTAATCTTGTAAAGTTTTTATATTACAATTAGAGGATAATCCCATTTTTTATTAGATTAATTTAATCTTTTAGTATTTATGTTTCCATCTTAAATTAGGCTCTGTTAAACTGTAAATTGCATATTCTTTTTGTCCCATAAAGGCCCAAACTTGATTGCCAAAATCATAATGCCACCATTCATGAGGATAATTAGTAAAGTTTGCATCAATCATAATATTATATAGTAATCTTCTATTTTTTAAAATACTTTTTTCTGTTATACTAAGTTCTTTCTTATTATTTAGCATCTCAAAATAATCTGTATGAGTTTCTGCTTTGGTTTCATCAAAACCTGATCCCATATTTAATGGTTTCCCTTTATCATCTATGATGGTAAGATCAACCGCTCCTCCAGTTAAATGTGGAGAAGGACTATAACTATCATGTGATGGTAAAGCTACATATTCTTCCACTTTATGATTTAATTTTTCCTCTGTAATATCAGGATTATTTGTTTTTATTTCTTTTTTAAATCTATCAAAAAGTTCATATTGAACTCTTTCTGGCCGCCAGGCATCATATACTAAGAATTTATATCCTTGTGGTAAATTTTCAGCTGCATTTAATAAATTATCATAAGCTCCCTCTCTTATAAAGCACTCCGGTAAAGCGCCCTCAATCCCTTGAATGAAATATTGAGGACTAACTACTATTTTTTCGGGTATCATGTTCAAAGAAATCAATTTTTGATCCGAATTTTTAATTTTTTGCTCTTTTACTTTTTCCCAACTGAAGTCTTCTTTTATAGGTATAGGTTTATCTAACATCAGTTTTGTGGCCATCAAATACCTCCTTTAAATATAATTTGTCATATAAATTACAAGTTAAACATACTAGGTAAAGTAGTAACAAGTTGTGGGAATAATATTATCAATAATAGTACAGTCATTGCTACTGCCACAAAAGGCCATATTCTTTTAAATAGAGTTTCTAACTTAACTTTTCCGACGGCTGAAACAATATATACACACGCTCCCATCGGTGGTGTAATTAAAGCAATTGTAATATTTAAAGTCATCACAATCCCAAAATGAAGAGGATTAATGCCTGCATACATAGCAACGGGTGCCACTACTGGTGTTAATAATATTAAAGCTGCTATTTCTTCCATAAACATTCCAATTATAAATATCATTAAAGAAAGGATGATAAGAAGTATAGTATTGTTATCAGTTAAAGTTAACATGTATCCAGCAAATTTCTGGGGAACTTGTTCCCATTTTAATAACCAACTAAATACAGACGCACTCCCCATGATAACAAAAACCACACTTGTATTTCTAACTGTCTCATTGACAGAAAGTGCAAAATCTTTTAATGTTAATTTTTTAGTTATAAAAAAGCCTATAAGAGCTGAATAAAAAACAGCTACTGCACCAGCTTCAGTCGGAGTGACAACCCCAGTTATAATACCTCCGATGATAATAATAGGGGCTATTAAAGCAATTAATGATTCCCAGGCTGTTTTAAGTATCTTTTTAAAACTAGCTCTTTCATTTGAAACAGGATAATTATATTTTTTAGAATAGTAATAATTCATAGTCATAAAAGCTCCCCCAAGCAATAAACCTGGGATAATACCAGCTACAAATAAGCCACCAATAGATTGATTTGTCATAGATCCATATAATACCATAAAAATACTCGGTGGTATTATGGGACCTATTAGAGAACTACCAGCTGTAATTCCGGCTGCATATGGTCTGTCATATCCTTCTTTAGCCATGGCGGGAATTAAAATAGAACCTATCGCAGAAGTATCTGCTGCAGCAGAGCCACTGATACCTGCAAAGATTATACTCGCTACTACATTAACATGACCTAGCCCACCTTTTAAATGGCCTACTAAAACCCGGCTAAAATCAAGTAACTTATCTGTAATACCGGTTCTGTTCATCAAATTACCGGTCATAATAAATAACGGTATAGCTAGTAAGGTAAAAATATCCATACCGCCAAAAAATTGCTGTACCATAATTCTAAATAAAGAATAATCTCCTAAATATAAAAATCCAAAAAATGAAGATATTAATAAAGCAATAAATATCGGTGTCCCAGCTAATAGAAGTAATAAAAAGGATATAACCATTATTATACTCATTATCTCATCTCCATTTTATCTTCTGTATTAATTTTTAAGATATCAACTAAGATATATTGAACTAAAAACAATCCCATCCCAATCGGGATTGACATTAAAGGTATTGCTTTTGGTATTCCTAAAGCCAAAGTTTGAAATCTCCAAGCATTATCAACATATTTAATACCTAAATAAGTCATATAACCAATTATCCCAATTATTAAAAGATGTACAATAAAATTTATAAACTTACTAATGATATCAGGTAAATATTCTAAAACTATAGTTATTTTTACATGATCTCCAAAACTGATTGCAAAAACAGAACCAAACATAACAGAATAGATTAAAGTAAACCTGGCTACTTCTTCAGTCCAGACCAGGGAATCATTGAGAAAATACCGAAAAAAGATAGAAATCAAAATATCTGAAATATTAATTACAAGAAATACCCCAGCGAGTATCATGCTGAGGTATTTTATATAATTCGATATTTTCTTCAATAATTCATTAGATATCGAATTATTGTTCATCTTTATTTTGCCTCCATATTAGCCTTTTCAGCACTTTCTAAGGCTTTTTCAACATAACTAGCATCAATTTTATCTTCTATCCAACTTATATAATCAGGTTGACCTATTTCTTGGAATTCTTTCATCTCTTCTTCATTAGGGTAATAAACTTGCATACCGTTTTCTGATAAGAAGTTTACTCTTTCACTTACTTTTGCTTCTACACTGAGTCTATTTCTTATATTTGCTGCTTTGGCAGCCTGTCTGATTACATATTGGTCTTCTTCTGATAATGAATTTAACCAATCAGCATTTATTGTTAACCACTGGCATGAATACTGAATATTGGCCATAGTTACATAATCCTGAACTTCATATAAACTACCAGAAATAATATAAGTAGGTGGATTCATCTGACCATCAACTACACCAGTTTGTAAAGCCATATATAATTCTGTCCAGGGAATTGGAGTTCCACTAGCACCAAAAGATTCATAAAGAGCTATTTGACCAGGGTCCATTCCTCTAAACTTTAGTCCTTCGAAATCACTGGGTGATTTTATTTCTTTTTCGTCATTTGTAAAAGCTAAAAAACCACCTTCTTCTACTGCTTCTAATAAGGCTACACCTGTTTTCTCTTCAAATTCTTTTTGAGTCATTTTCCAGTAATCACTGTCATCGAAGAAATTATGGGCTGCTTCAAAACTTTCAAACATAAAAGGTATTGTTGCAGCATAAATTTCTGGATATACAGATACCATACCAGCATTAGAAGCAACATTAATTTTGGCTGTACCGCTCATAGTTTGTTCCATTCTTTGTTCTTCATTACCTAATTGACTGTCAGAATATAAGTTGATAGTAATCCTTCCATTAGTACCCATTTCGACAAATTCTTTAAAATTTACTGCATATTCATGTACAGCATTTGACTCAACATCTGATGGGCCATTATAGGACATTTTAACATTAAAACTTTCTTGAGCTCCAACTATGCCTACTCCTGAAAAGACTAACAAGGATAAAACTAATAATAAGATGAGTTTCTTTGACATTAATAATTGTCCCCCTTTTTTTGATAAAATTAATTTATATTTACTTAATTCAACACAATATATGAAATTCCTTTATATTTTTTCATAATATTAAAATTATTTTTATTATAATGATTATTTTGTTGATTAAGTTATAAATATATCTTATAATATTAATTAATATAAGTGAATTTGAGGTGCGGAAAATGAAAATTGGCAAGAAGATAAAAAAGTATCGTAAATTAAGAAATATTACTATTTCTGAATTAGCAGAAAAAGCAGGTTTAAGTGTCGGAATGATTAGCCAAATAGAACGGGATAAAATAGGATTATCTGTATCTTCTTTGTGGAAGATAGCTCAAGCTTTAAATGTATCGATCGGAGACTTTTTTGAAGAAGAAACACCTGGGGATAAGTATGTAGTGAGAAAAGATAATAGAAAAAAAATTAAAGTAACTAATTCCACCGCCATCTATGAACTACTTACACCCGACTTATCCTGGAACATAGAATTTTTGAAGATAACAATAATGCCGGGAGAAAGCAGCGATGACAAAAAAATATCCCATAAGGGAGAAGAAACTGGTTATATAATACAGGGAACATTATTAATTAAATGGGGCGAAAAAGAATTTATCTTAAAAGAGGGAGATAGTATAAGATTGGATAGTACAATACCCCACAGGTATATAAATATCGGAGATGAAAAATCAATATCTATTTGGGCAATGACTCCCCCTAGTTTCTAATAATTATTTTTCTTCACTTTCTTGATAATTTTCATAAAACCTATGGCTACCATCACAGAACGGCTTATTTTTAGATGCACCACAGAGACATAAAGAATAGTGTTCTTCACATTCTGGTTCAAAGTTTCTATCAGATTTTAACTCAATTCCACCTTCAATATCATAGGGGCCATTTTCACCATAAGGACCGGGTGAGATTCTTATTTTTGTTCTTTGATTGCCAACTTTTTTGATTCTCTTCCCCCCTGGTAGGCTATAACTTAAAGCACCCGATGGACAAAGTTCACAGATGCGGATAATATCTTTAACATCAGCTGCATTGGGATCAATCCATTTAAATCTTGTTTTATCAAACACCTTTGGTAATAAATTAGTACAATATCCAATATGACTGCATATACCTCTGTTATCATAAATTGTAATATTTTTACCTTCATATTTAATAACTTTATCAGCTACCCTATCTTCTTTTTTCTCATCATTAAAGTCAACATCAGAATGTGAACCATCACAGAATGGTTTATCATCACTATGCCCACATCTACATAAGACCATTCTAGAATCTGTTTCTATTTCTTCTTTTTGGCTATTAAGCATAAGTTTAACATTAAAAGCTACATAAGGACCGTCCTTTAATATTTCTATAACTTCATCATCATACTTACTCATTCTTGAAACCTCCCACTCATAATTTTTCTTGTGAATTAATTATTGAACAAACCTTAATTTTATGTAATAATTACTTTAAATATTATCATTAAATTTGGGTGACGTAAATGAAAAAAATTAAAATATTAAAAGAGATCTGGATTGCCTCTCGTCCCTTATCTCTTTCCTTAGCATTATATTCCACAACTTTGGGAATTGTAATTGCCAATAGAGAGTTAGATATAATGCTCAATCATAATAATATTCTATTAATATTTTTAGTAACTTTAGCTGGTCTAATCGTACAGACCGGTACAAATTTCATCAATGATTACTTTGAATGTGAGTATAAAAACCTTCATTTTACAGGAAAAAAATATAATTTTCTGGGACAAAAAAGAACCTGGTTTGATATATTAATTTTCTGTTTAGGAATAACTTGTTTTTTAATAACTGGTCTATTAGGTTTAATTTTAATATATTTAAGTACTAAAAAATTAATTATCATTGGTATTATAGGAATTATTGGTGGATATTCTTATACAGGTGAACCAATTGTATATAAAAAACGAGGCTTAGGAACTCCCTTTTCCTTTGTTTTAATGGGACCACTTATGGTATTAGGTAGTTTTCTTGTCTTTACTGAATATTTTTCAGTTAGACCCATCTTATTAGGTTTACCGGTAAGTTTATTGATACCTGTTTTAATGTTAAGCAATGAATTAAGGGATTATAAAAGAGATAAGGGTTTAAATATTAAAACATTGACAGTTAGAATTGGCTTTAAAAAAGGGAAATTATTATATTTAACTTTAATAATATTATCATACTTATTAACTATTATTTTCGTTATCAATGGAGATTTTCCTGTTTATTCTCTCTTTACTTTTTTAACCATACCCCTGACAGTTAAAGCCTATAAAAATGTATCCGAAGCCAAAAACACAGGTGTACCAATTACAAACCAACTGCATTTAAGCTTCGGACTAATACAAATTATAACTCTTTTATTCTTTTAAAGAATTGCAAAACCTAATAATAATCCTATAATCATGCCCGCGTTTGCATAATGATTATGGATTACATTTGATTGCGGAATTAATTCATCGTTTACAATATAAATCATTGCTCCGGCCGCCAAAGCTAAAAAACCACCTACAAATACTTTTGTTATGTTGAATATTAATAAACTAATTGAAGTTCCTATAACAGTCATTAAACCTGCTCCCAGTGCAAAAAGAATTATTTTTAAATTTTTCACTCCGGCTGTTTTTAAAGGGCCAGCAATTGCTAATCCTTCCGGTATATTATGTAGTGCAATTGCGATTGCAATATATAAACCTATTTCAGGACTGGATTCAAAGCCTGCCCCAATCGCAATACCTTCAGGCAAATTATGTAACCCAATACCAAAAAATATTAGATAGCCGGTTCTCAACATAGACATTTTAATTTTTAATTTCTGAGGGTTTTCAATTTGAAGATGCTCGGTTGTAGAAAGATGGGAATGAGGTATTAATTTATCTAAGCCAAACATCATTAAAGCACCTAAAATAAAGGATAATATAGATATTAACATTGAACTTAATTCAACAGCTTCAGGTAATAATTCAAATACTGCTACAGCTAACATTATTCCTCCAGCAAAACCTAATAAGGCAGCCAGAAACTTCTCTTTAGGTTTTCCAAAAATAATTAATACAACTACACCAGCTGCTGTAGATACACCTGCTATAAAACTATATAATAATACTTCCATATCATGCTCCCTTTAATTTATTTCAAGCCTTTTTTTGTTGCCAACTTTAACCCAATGACAAAAATGGTCTTCTAATAAGTCTATTGACTGAAAAATTAATAGTCCTAAAATGCTAACTGCTAATATTCCACTAAACATATCCACATAGTTAACCATAATCCAGCTATTCATAATATGATAACCAATTCCATACTGAGTAGCAAAGTTTTCAGCATAGAATAAAACTGCAATACTGGTTCCCACTGTTATTCTAAGAGCAGTCAATATTTGTGGTAATATAGCTGGAATTATTACATGACGGTAAGTTTCCCAGCCAGTTACTCCCATCGATCTAGCTGAATAAAAATATTCTGGATTGATATTTTTTACACTATCTCTTGTAGTGACTATAATTTGAAAGATTACAATTACCATTATTAAAATTATCTTTGATCGATCTCCTAATCCAAAAAGCAACATAAATATTGGTAAAAAGGCAATTTTAGGGATAGGATAAATTAGATAAATAACTGGTGAGATATATTGATCAACCCTATTATTTATTCCGGTAAATAAACCTATTGATACCCCTAATAATAACGCTAATAAGACGGCTGTGACTATCCTGTATAAACTCATAACAAGATGAGGTAATAATACAGGAATTAAGATATTAAAAAAATTAATGATCACAGTATAAGGGGAAGGAATAACTTTAGAACTAAAAATAATGTGTAATACCCACCAAAAAACTATTATTAATAATGCTCCATAAAAGATATTTAACCTGCTTTTAGTTTTCACAATAAATCATCCTCAGACATCATAATCCTAAGTTTTTTACATAGTTGAAAAAACTCTTCTTTTTCTCTTAACTTAATATCTCCAAAATAAGGATTATCTATTTGGTGGATAAACTCTCCTTCTTTCATAACTGCAATTTTTTGTCCTAAAAAGACAGCTTCATCAATATTATGTGTAACTATTAAATAAGATAGATTGTTTTCTTGATGAATTTTCAAAATCAAGTTCTGCATTTCTTCCCTGGTAATTGCATCAAGGGCAGAAAATGGTTCATCCATTAATAGTAAATCAGGATTTAAAACAAGAGTTCTAGCTACAGCTACTCTTTGATTTTGACCTCCACTTAATTCAGCTGGATATTTATCCTTAAAATTATCAATCCCCAATCTTTTTAAAACCTTTAAAACTATTTTTTCAATTTTTCCCTTTTGATAATTTCTAACCTTTAAACCTAGTGCAACATTATTATGAACTGTTTTCCAGGGAAATAAACCATAATTTTGTAAAATAACACCCGTTTCTTCTCTAATATTATTGATAATTTTATCATTAATTTTAATCATACCCTGATCAGGTTCTAATAGACCTGCCAAAAGATAAATTAAAGTAGTTTTACCACAACCTGAAGGACCTATTATTGCCCAGCTCTTTCCCTCTGTAATTGAAAAGTTTATATCTTTAACCACTTTTTTATTTTCATAAGAAAAATTTAAATTATCAACCTTAATCATTTTGAATAAATTTCTCCTCTATCATCTTTTGATAAGATAGATTTATCTCTTCATTTTGTTTTTCTTCTACCCAGTTTATAACATAATTTAAATAAGATTCAGTTGGTACTCTTGCTATATGATAATCCGGCATTGATATTAAGTTTTTAATAGTAGGTTTAAGCTTTAATCTATTAATTAATACTTCCCGGGCACCAGTATCATCAGCTTGAATATCCCTAACTGCTTTATTATAGGCTTTATGGAAAAGTTCAATTGCTTCTGCTTTGTTTTCAATAGCTTTATCCGTAAATATCATAGCCTCAGGTGTAAAATCATATTCATTTTCATATACCCTCTTTTCTAAACCGGCTAATTCACCCATAGAAGCAAGCGGTTCAGGAATAACAGCCATATCTAACTTTCCAGACTTAATCATTTCTAAACGAGCGGGAATAGCTGAGATAAAAACCTTATTTAACTTATATTCATCTAGTAAATACTGTTCTGATAAAAAGTTTGAAACACTTATTTCCATCATCCCAATATCTATTTCTTCTTTTTCTTTGAAACCCTGTTTTACCAATATGGGAAAACTGCCATTAGTGCTAGTTGTAATTTTGATGGGAAATCCATTTTTTACATTATTGACAAAAGCAATTAAATCCGTCATTGCCCCATCCAATTCACCGGTCTGTAATGCACTTTGTCTGTTTACAGCATTTGTATAAATATCTATTTGCATATCAAGACTTAATTCTTTATAATAACCTTTTTCTTCTGCTAACAAAATAGGCGCAGAATCTACAGCTGGCATAATGCCTATCTTAAGTGTCATATTATCC
Source organism: uncultured Halanaerobiales bacterium (assembly GCA_964430875.1). Classification (GTDB taxonomy): domain Bacteria; phylum Bacillota; class Halanaerobiia; order Halanaerobiales; family M55B127; genus M55B127. Next base: position 40,798 of record CAYSHP010000009.1, on the reverse strand, counting down.
TGAGCAAAAAGCATACCATTGTTTCCTATAATTAATAGTGAACTAATTAACAAAAATGATAAAAATAAAACTTTTATATTTTTCATTTGCTGTGGCTCCTTTTATGTATTTTAGATATTTTTAAATAATCCTTATCACATCCATATACATTATATATTAATATGCTAATTATAACAAATAATGCCCTAAAAATGGTACCTATCTTAAAATTACATCCTATTACTTATACTGTTTATTATATTTTTAAAAAAGGGTTTTTAAACTTTATATAAAATATTTAAAATACAAGGAGGGATTAATATGATAGTTAGATTTTTAGGTGAAGCAAGTATAGAAATTGAAGATGACCTAAATATATTAATTGATCCTCATTATGAAACAGAACCTAAAAATAAGCCGGATATAATCTTAGTTACTCATGAACATGATGATCATTTTGATCAAGAGATTTTAAAGAAATATCCTGATACATCGTTATATGGGCCTCAGTCCTTTTTTGATAAATTTTCAGTAGAAGGTAAAGTTATTGAAAGTGGGGACAATATTAAAGATGAGATAAAGGTATTAGACTGTGATTGTTATGGTTCAGATGAATCAGTCTGTTATTATTATAAAGGAATTTACCATACAGCTGATTCAGCAGATTATCCAAAACCAGACCAAGATGTTAAATTGATGTTTACAGCCTGTTTTAAAGATTTCTTTAATGAATATTTAACCCTAGTAAAAGATATAAAGCCGGATATTGTAATTCCCTATCATTTTAATTCAAAAGATAATGATGCTGTGCAAGAAGCCATGGAATTAAATAAAATTTTAAGAGAAGCTGGTTATGATTCCCGGCTTTTAAAACCAGGAGATTTTATTAAATTTGAAGATTAAGAAAACCGCCTCACGGCGGTTTTCATGCTTTATTCCCAATATTTTTCTTTATCATAATGCTCATATAATTTTTTCTCGTAAAGTTCAGAAACCGGGATTACGGGATCATATTCTGGAGCATTTTTAATTTCTTCTTTTTTGAGATTAAATGCTACTTCTTCTCTCACCCAGTCTATATCTGTAATCCATTCGGGCGCTAATACAACTTTTTTGCCGGGAAGAAAATTTTTTGTCTCAACTACTATATATCTGACCAACCAATTATCATCATCTAGGATAAACTTTTCTACGTGGCCAATTCTACCATCAACTGCATGTATATCATAATTGATCATTTTATTAACACTTCTTAAGCCTGCTTTTACTTCATCTTTATTGCTATTTGGACTTTTTTTGTTCATATTTTCCTTTATTGTTATTTCTCTAATTAAATTATTAGGAACCATACCACTAACACCTGGTTTACTACTACCTGTACCATTCCAATAATAAGGCCAGCTAAAATAATCAGCAAGATCCTTTTCTTTAGTTCTTAAAAGTGGTTCTTCTTTTATTACAGGTGGAGAATTTTCTATTTTTTCAGTTGGTATATTCAGTTTTATATTTCCATTTCCATAATCTATATTATCGATTGATTCTGGTGAAATCAAAACATCTCTTTCAACTAACCAGTTGCCAGTATCGACTGCTAGATATCTTGTAACCCAGTAATCTTTATCGAAATAATAATCTTCAATTTTACCTATTTCTTCATCTTCACTATACACATCAAAACCTTTTAGTTCCTCAGTATTAGCTAACATAAATATCTCCTCCTGTATAAAGAGATATCCCTTCTACTTTAAATATAACAAATATAAATAGTATATCAACCTGATTTATTTAATGTTATTATATCTATAAAAATATATTTTACATTTAGATATAATTAGCTCTATAAAATTCAATAATTCTCTGTTTAGTTCAGGTTTTGATGCCTCTTTATTTTATTTTTGTACTTCTTTAATTGCTTCTATTACTTCATCAAAATCAGGCGCTTCATGGATTTCATATTCTTTAAACCAGACTACTTCTCCCTCGGGATTTAATAAGATATTTGCTCTGCCTGACATATTTTCTTCCTCAATAAAAACATCCATAATTTTAGCTGCAAAGCCTAATGGATTAAAGTCTGAAAGTATTTTTAATTTTTTTAAACCTAGATCATCTGCCCAAGCTTTTTTTGATGGAACAGGGTCAATACTAATACCAAAGGGAACTGTATTAAGTTCTTCAAAATCTTCATAACGTTCTTCAATTGCTTTCATTTGATTTCTGCAAACACTTGTCCAAGCTAGGGGATGAAAGGAAAGCAACTTATATTTGTCATCATAATCACTGATAGAAATATCATTTCCATTTTGATCTGGTAGAGTAAAGCCATTCGGATTTTTACCTTTTTTAATAACCATAAATTAATACCTCCTGAATATTTTTAATCTGTTTTATAATACTCATGCTGTCCTTTGTAAGCTTCACCTTTAAACCTATTTCTCAACTCAGTTAGTTCTTCATCTGAATAAGGCTGAAAGTCTCTTACAATCTCTAAATTCTGTTCTAATACTTCAAAGGAATCAATTCCACTAACCAAAGTACTTATTGGCATTGATAATGAATACCTAATTGCCTCTTTAACTTTAATATCTGTTTTAAAAATATGACCACTCGCCAAGCTTTTCATACCTATAACCCCCATGTTTCTTTCGTTAGCTTGAGGTATTATTTGATTCTGAAAACTTCTATAATGGTAATCTAATACATTCACAGGTAGTTGAACTGTATCCCAATCAAAATCTAAATCCAGCATTTGTTGGTGAAGTAAGGGATAACGATGGCCAGTAAAGCCAATATATCTTATTTTACCTGCCTCTTTTGCTTTTACAGCGGCTTCTAAAACACCTTCTTTATCAATTTTAGCAGGTTCTCCAATATTAATTATTTCATGCAACTGTAGTAAATCAATATAATCAGTCTGCAATCTCTTCAAACTGTCTTCTAGTTGTTTATTAAATCTTTCTTTGGTTCGACCATGATTTTTCGTCATTACAAAAGCTTTTTTGCGATATCCATCTTTTAAAGCCTTACCCATTAGCTTTTCACTTAAACCTTGATGATAACACCAGGCATTATCTAAAAATGTAATTCCTTTATCAATTGCTCTTTTAATTAATTTTACAGATTCATTTTTATCCATCTTACCAATATGATATCCACCTAAGCCTATTATTGAAACTTCTTCACCAGTCTTCCCTAAGGTCCTAGTAGGAATTCCATTTTTACTCATTAAACTCACCTCTAAATTAATTTTTTCCCATCTTTAAGAGTTTGGCATTAATAGCAACAATCACAGTACTTAAGGACATTAATATAGCACCCAGTGCAGGCGAAATCATTATTCCGTATCCTGCTAGTACACCCGCTGCTAATGGAATAGCAATTGCATTATAGCCAGTTGCCCAAAAGAGGTTTTGGATGATTTTTTTGAAAGTAGCTTTACCGAACTCTATTAGATTTAATACATCAGCGGGATCACTTTCTACTAAAATGATATCGGCGGTTTCTGCTGCTACATCTGTGCCAGAACCAATTGCTATTCCAACATCAGCATTTGCTAATGCAGGTGCATCATTTACTCCGTCCCCGGTCATGGCAACAAATTCTTTTGTACCTTTGAATTCTTTTATCTTTTCCTGCTTTTCATGTGGTAATACTCCGGCAATATATCCATCTAGCCCTAATTCATCACTTACATATTGGGCTGTTTGTTCATTATCACCTGTAAGCATCCAGACTTTAATACCTTTATTTTGTAGTTTTTTAATAGTTTCTTTTGAAGATTCTCTGATTTTATCTGAAAGAATTATTGACCCTATTACTTTATCATTTTTTAAAACAAAAATTATTGTAAATGGTCCTGTTTTTTTATTAAATTCTTCGGGAATATCAATACTATTTTCTTTAAGATAACCCGGACTTACTACTTTATAACTAGTATTATTGATGGTTCCCTTAACACCTTTACCTTTAATGTTTTCAAATTCCTTTACTTCAAGTAAATCTATCTCTTTTGTTTCAGCTTCTTTTTCAATACCTCTTGCAATGGGATGTTCGGAATTTTTCTCAAGTGAAGCTGCATAAGTTATAATTTGATTTTCATCTAATTCTTGTTCAAATACCTGAATATCATTTACTCCGAATTCTCCTTCGGTTAGTGTACCGGTTTTATCAAAAACAACTGTAGTAATCTTTCTTGCATTTTCAAAAGCAGTTCTATTTCTTATTAAAAGTCCGTTTTGGGCTGAAATGGTAGTTGAAACTGCTACTACAAGTGGTATTGCTAAACCCAGAGCATGTGGACAAGTTATCACCATTACAGTTGCCATTCTTTCAATAGCAAATGCCAGGTCTTTCCCTGCAATAAGCCAGGAAGATAAAGTAATAATACCCACCGAAATTGCAATAATTGTTAAATAAAAGGCTGCTTTGTCAGCAATCCCCTGTGTCTTAGATTTAGCTTTTTGAGCTTCTTCTACTAAGTTTATTACCTGAGATAAATAACTGTCATCACCAGCTTTTTTAATTGTAACTTCTAATGAACTATCACCATTAATAGAACCTCCAATTACTTCATCACCATCAGCTTTTTCGACAGGATCAGATTCCCCAGTTAACATTGATTCATTTATATAACTTGATCCCTCTGCAATTTCCCCATCAGCTGGTAATTTTTCACCTGGCCTAATAAGAATTTTATCTCCTACTTCTAATTCTTTAATTTTAACATCTTTTATTTCATCACCGACTATTTTATGAGCTGTATTGGGCATTAGTCTTGCTAATTCTTCTAAGGCTCGTGATGCACTCATAACTGAGCGCATCTCAATCCAGTGTCCTAAAAGCATTATGACAATTAATGTTGCTAATTCCCAGAAAAAGAATCTTCCTGCAAGACCAAAAACAACTGCACTACTGTAAATATATGCAACAGAAATCGCTAATGCGATTAAAGTCATCATTCCTGGTTGTTTATCACTAAGTTCATCATAAAGTCCTTTTAAAAAAGGCCAACCTCCATAAAAGAAAATGAAGGTTGCCAGCACAAATAATATATAATTACTTCCAGTAAACTTAAATTCAATATTTAAAAAAGATTGGATCATGGGAGAAAGAATTAAAATAGGAATCATCACTATTAAAGAAATAAAGAACCTCTTTTTAAAGTCCTGCACCATTTTTTCATGATGATTATTCTCTTCATTCATATTCTAACCTCCGCTTTTCAATTCTAATATAAAAATATCAATTCTGAGTTTTATAGTCAAGTTTATATTTTACATCTTCTTAATTTAAAAATAATTTATTTATAAAATTATTTGCTGATAGAATCTTTGATACTTTGAATTTGCTCTGGATAGATTGGAGATAAGTATGAAGAATCTAATATTTCAATCATTTCTTCAGATGTTATAAAACCCGACCTATAAGCATTTAGTTTTGTAGCAATATTAGAATCTATTAAAGCTTCTTCATTATTAAATAATGATAAGGTCTTTTGGTATAGTTGATTGCTTGTTCTTAGCTGATATTTTTGATGGTAGTTTTCAGCTATATAAAACTTATCTATTTTTTCAGGACTGAAAAATAGGTTATCCTCTTCTTTTATTTTTTGTGCTAAATCTGTAAGATAATCTTCTTGTTTTTCATTAGCATGAAATACTATATATCTATACTGTCCTGAAGTTGGTCTTACATTCCCACTTGTTATTTCAATATAATGATTAACTAAATCTTGATAACTAATTATTTCAGGATCATATATAACCTTAGCTGTTTCAGCATGATCACCAATATTATTATAGGTAGGATTATTAGTTGTACCACCTGCATAACCAACATAAGTATGAACTACACCTTCTAAGGCTCCAAACTGAGCCTCTACACCCCAAAATCAGCCATGGGCAAAATAAGCATACTGATAAAACTCCATTGCAGCTGAATTTATACAGTACCTAAGTCCAGTTGGTTCAGGCCCATCTTCAAATAGATGACCTAAATGACCACCACATTGAGAACATATAACCTCTGTTCTATTCATTCCTAAACTATTATCAGGTCTAGTTACTACCGATTCATCAGAATATACATCATAAAAGCTAGGCCAACCACTGCCAGAGTCATATTTATGTTTCGAGCTAAAAAGAAAATTACCACAGGCAGCACAAACATATATACCTTTATCTTTATTTCTATAATATTTATTGTTAAATGCTGGTTCTGTACCACTGTTTTTTAAGATATTATATTGAGTACCACTTAAATTTTCCCGCCAAAAATCATCAAATAATTCAATTGGATATTCGCCATCAACTTTTATAGCTGAAGCTGTCGGGCTAATCAATGAAAACATTAACAAAAACAAAGTTAAAATAATTAGGTAATTATTATTTAACATATTTTACCCCTTTTCTTTTTTAGATTCCTCATCTTCTTCCATCTCATTCATTATTTCTTTGACTTTCTTTTTTTCCCATTGTTCACCTAAGATCTTACCTACTCCAAATACTTGAATCCAATGAACAGCTAAACCGATTCCCCAGCCTATTAATACCCAGTAAAACCAATAAGTTCCTGGAGAAACAATATAGTTGATTAAAAATATTCCTATGTTGACAACAATATAAACTAATAAATGTCCATAGAAATCTTTTATTTCTTTTACTCTTTCTTTAGCCTTTTTATACTTTTCTTCTTCATCCATACAAACCGCCTCCTTGCATTACTTCTTCTCTATACTAATAGTTTCTTTTATTATTAAGAAAATCCTTCATTTTTAAAATTTATTAAATATTTATAAATAAAAAAGGTGATTGTTAACATCTTTAGAATATTATTATAGTAAGAGTTCTTAACAAGAGGTGAAAATAATGAAAATAAGAGAATTTGAATTTGAAAAAGATTACGAAAATATTTTTAAAATCTGGCGAGAAATTGGCTGGATTAATGATGAAAAAAGAAAAAGAGAAGCATTGAAGTATTTTGTTAAAGCCGGTCAAGGTAAAGTAATTGAATTAAATAATGAAGTAGAAGGTTATGTGAATTCAACTCCTGGATATTATCAGTATCTAGATCAACAGTTCGATTTACAGGCAGTAAGTGCTGTTACCATTAGCAGAGTTGCTAGAAAACAAGGAATTGGGACAAAAGCAACTGCCCAGTCCATTGCAGAAGCCGCTGCCAAGGGAACTCATATCTCTGCTCTTGGTATGTTTGAACAGGGTTTTTATAATAAATTAGGTTATGGGACAGGTAGTTATGAGCATTTTATTAGTTTTGATCCTGATCATTTAAAAATCCCTGGGAAGGCTCCTGTACCTGAAAGAATAAAAGTTGAAGATTATAAAAAAGTACATGAGGCAAAGTTAGAACGTAAAAAAAGACATGGTTACTGTACTCTCTTACCTCCTGAAATTACAAGAGCAGAAATGTTCTTTGGGCAAAAAGAACCATTTGGGCTGGGTTATAAGGATAAAGAAGGAAATATAACACATCATATTTGGGTACTCCCCAATAAAGAACTGCACGGACCTTATTTTATTAGATGGATGACTTTTAATACCATAGAACAGTTCTTTGACTTAATGAATTTAATAAAAAATCTAGGAGATCAGGTTCATTTGGTAAAAATATTTGAACCAGCTGGCATTCAGTTTCAAGATTTAATAAATAAACCTATAAAAGATACTACTGTAACTAAAAAAAGTGATTATCAAGTAATCAATAAAGCAATGGCATATTGGCAAATAAGATTATTAGATCTGAAAAGTTGTATTAATAATACTTCTATAAAGGGAGAAACTGTAGAATTTAATTTAAAATTAAAGGACCCGATTGAAAAATATTTAGATGAAAGTTCACCCTGGACGGGACTATCCGGTAATTATTCTGTAAGATTTGGAGAAATTTCAAATATTAATAAGGAGTTTAAATCTAACTTGCCAACTCTAAAGACCGATATAAATACATTCACTCGTATGTGGATAGGAGCAGTTAGGCCAGCTTTATTACCATATACAAATTATTTTGAAGCCCCACAAGAATTGATAAATAAATTAGATAATTTATTTGTTACCTTACCTACTCCTAAAATAGATTGGGATTTTTAAATTTATTAATAAATTAAATTTTTTAGAGTTCTGTTTTTAACAGAACTCTTTTTATTTGACAAAACAATATAATTATTTTAAAATATAGTAAGTAATTACTCACTTTTGGAGGTGCATGTTATTGAAAAAGTCTGAAAAAACAAAACAAAGGATCCTTAATGAAACTATTAAATTAATGTCAAAAAAGGGTTATGCTTCTACCTCCACCCAAGAAATAGCTAAAAATGCAAATATATCAGAAGCAACAATATATAAGTATTATAAAAACAAAGATAATCTTTTAAAAACAATAGTGATTAATACAATTGAAAAACTTTTTGAAAGTTCATCTCAAGAAAAGATTCCAAAAGTTATATATAAAAATATAGATAAAGAACCAAAATTATTATTAGCATCATTAATAAATGAAAGATTAAACTTTTTTGATTCTCATAAAAAAGAGCTTAAAGTTATATTCCAAGAAATGTTAATCAATAAAAAAGTTCAAAAATATTTCAAGAATGAAATTTGGTCTAAAATGGTAAAAGTTTCAGATGAAATTTTTAATCAAATAAAAAAACAATCTAAATTAAAAGATGATATTGATGGCTATATGTTTAGAAAATCTTTATTTGGTATGATCTTTTTTACAATTATATTTGAAGAAATCTTAGAAGAAAATCAGGAAATGAATAATAACAAACAGGCTGTTCTCTTTTCGGAAATGATATTTGATGGTATTATTTCTAAGAAATAATTATTATTTTATTTCAGTTGAAAGGAGCTGATTTAATGAAATCTTACCCCAAAAAAATTAATAAAAAAATAAAATACTTTTTTATGATTTCACATGGATTACCTTATAGTATTACTATCTTAATAATGTTATTCTCAAATTCATTTTATATAAATAATTCACTTTTAGGTAATATAATTTATATAAGCATGTTAAGCCCTTTATTTGCTGCTCTATTCATAATCTTTTATTTTTATGATAAAAGTAAAAAGCAAAATTATTCAAAAAGAATATTTGATTTTAAAAGAATTAATCTTTTCTGGTTTCTTTTCATTTTATTATTTCCAATTTTAATTAGACTTTCTGGCTCTATCCTCTCTTATATTTACTATCAATAACTTCCAGTTTTACATATCACCTGAAATGACAGTAGGATATGGATTTTTCTTCTTTTTTTTGGACCCATTCATGTAGAATTAGCATGGCGGGGAGTTGCTTTGCCAGAATTATTAAGAAAATTTAGTTTTAATAAGACTGTATTATCTCTAGGGTTCATGTGGGCTATCTGGCATCTACCTCTGTTTTTTATTGAAGGTACTTATCAACACAATTTAGGTTTATTTACTATACCTTTTTGGAATTTCATACTTTCAGCTATTTTTACTTCCGTTATTTATGGATTGATCTATATTAAAACTAAATGCAGTATATTAGCTGTAATAATATTCCATTATTTTGGTAATCTAAGCGGAGAAACTTTTGTTTTGACAGCTAATGCAGAAATTTTTTCTACCATATTAAAAATTATAATTGCTATAATAATTTTATATTATTTTTCAAATACAAATTATAAAAATTTAACTGAGGAATAATTTCTCTTTAAATATTTATTAAACTAGGAAATTTCAGGAGGCATTATTCATGGAAAAATATGTTGAATTCGTTAAAAACAACCGCAAGAAATTAATAGTATTGTTTGTCATCATAAATATATTAGCTATAATAGGTTTATTTCAAATTAACATAAATCCAGACTTCAATATCTTTATGCCCGAAAATTCAAAATATAAAAATACTCTTGATGAAATGAATAAAATGTTTTCTAACTCAGAACAAATTACATACTTGATAGAAAGTAATGACTCAAAAATCAATCTGAATAATATAAATCGATTTAGAAAATTTCAATCATTTTTGGAATCTAAAGAAAAAATAAAATATGTTAATGGCCCTACTCCAGCTGAAATCCCAGTAGGTAGACAGATTATTAATATGGATAATATTAATAAAGATAATATAGTTTTTCTCAAGGAACATTATCAAGGTATGGGGAAACTATCCAGTATATATAAACAAAAAAATAATATTTATGCTGCTTTTTCCCTCTTCCCTACTAATGAATTTAATGGGGATGATTTAAATAAAGTAGAAGAGTATTTAAAAAATAATAATATAAAATACTTTGCATCTGGAGATCTTTATATGCAGCAAAAAATAATTGACTATATTACATTAATCTTACTATTTATTCCTCCTACCGCTCTCCTACTTATCCTATTTGTCTTTAAAACCCAGATGGGTAATTTAAAAGCAACTTTTTTATCTGTTCTGCCGGCTGGTATTGCAGCTCTCTGGACTTTAGGTTTAGTTGGTTGGTCAGATTTAGAAGTCTCTATAATTACTGTCTTGGCACCAATATTCACGATAGTTATTGGTAGTGCTGATGGCTTACATTTTGTTTCTCATATTCAAGAGTCTTTAAAAGAAGGCAAAAATAAAATGGCCAGTATCATAACCACTTTAAAAATGGTTGGCATTCCAATGATAATAACTACTGTAACTTCTATGGTTGGTTTTCTATCACTTTTAGTTATGAATACACAAGCAATTTATGACCTGGCTTTATTCGCCTCACTTGGTATATTTTTAGCAGGTATTGCAACCTGGTTTGTTTTACCTTTGATCTTATCTGGTAATATTGATCTCCCTTATCATAAGAATGGTAAAAGATTATTTACATCAATAATTAAAAAACTTTGGGGTAAATCTAGTATAATAATTCTAATTATATTGTTATTGATTGCCTCTTTTGGTATCTCGAAAATAAATACAGAGTTTAATATGCCTATGGTCTACAGGGACTTCACTTCTGTTCATAAAAGTTTTGAAAAGATACAAGAAATCACTGGAGGTAGTCTACCTCTCTATCTATTATTAAATACAGAAGAAAACCCTCTGAGGCCGGAGTATGCAAAATCAATTCTACAAATCCAAAATGAACTTAAAAATAATAATTTAGCTGCTAAAACATTGAGTGTTTATGATATTTATTCTTTAATATACAGTAACTTCATGAATACTAAAGAAAGAGAATATCCAGATATGATGAGAATCAATATGATAAATCAAATGGCGTTTTCAGAAAGCGGATATAACCCAACCCGGCAATTTATAAATAAAGATGAAAATTATACCAGAGTCTTCGTCTTCCCAAAAAACTTAGAAAATAAAACCTTAGAAGAAATTTCTAATTATATAGATGACAAAAAAGATAAAATCCCAGGAATTGCATTGAATTTAACCGGTGTTCAATATCTAATGCATGATTTAAACCAAAACATGTTGAATAATCAGAAAAACACCTTAATCTTAGCGTTTGTTTTAGTATTTTTCTTATTATTAATCTCCTTGAGAAAAATAATACCCTCAATTATCTCAATATTGCCTATTTTATTTACTGTAATGATCCTGTTCGGGTTTTTAGGCTTAAGTAATATATCTTTAAATCTCTTTACAGCAACTATCTTCAGTATTACAATTGGAGTTGGAATTGATTATGCAGTTCATTTCGTTTCTGTCTGGATGAGTTTTAGAAAACAGGGATATAATACAAAAGAAGCCGTAGATAAAGCATATGATTATACATCAAGACCAATTATGGCTAATGCTTTTGGATTAGCATTAGGCTTAAGTGCTTTATTATTATCACCTTTAAGAATCCATCTTTATGTATCATCTTTAATGTGGGTTTCAATGATTTCAGGTGTGTTTTTAAGCCTATCCTTCTTGCCCACTATTCTAAAAAATCAAAATAAAAAGGTTTAATTAATAATTTAGTTAAATAATATAATAGGCTAAATGTAATAAATATTAAATCTATATTAAATCTAAATAAAATATAAATGTGTTAATTCAAGGAGGGAAATTTAAATGCATATCGAATTGAAAAAAGTTAGTTTGCCAAACGGAGAAACTTTAGGATATAGGAAAAGGGAGGGTGGAAACAAATTAATTCTCCTGATACATGGTAATATGACTTCTTCAAAACATTGGGATCTATTTTTAGAGAATTTTAATAAGGAATATACTTTAATTGCACCCGATATGAGGGGTTTTGGTATCTCTACCTATAATAATCCTATTCATTCTATCAAAGATTTTGCTAATGATCTAGAGTTGTTTGTAAATGAATTAAATTTATCTGATTTTGATTTAATGGGATGGTCTACTGGGGGATGCACAGCCATGCAATATACAGCCCACAACCAAGATAAGGTTAATAAATTAATTCTTTTAGAATCAATTAGTTCAAGAGGAAATCCATTATTTGAACTTAATGAAAATGGTAATATTAAACCAGATAAAAGAATTGAAACTATGGAAGCTGTTGCTAATGATGAGCACAATATTAAGCCTACTTTAAATGCTATTGAAAATGAGAATAAAGCTTTTATGAAAAGTGTCTGGAATACTTTAATTTATAATAATAACAAACCATCTGAAGAAAGATATGATGAATATCTAGAAGATATGTTTACACAAAGGAACTTAGTTGAAGTATATCATGCCTTAAACCATTTTAATATTAGCAATAAGCATAATGGACTTGAGAAAGGTACTAACGAGGCTTCCCAAATTGAAGTACCAACTTTAGTTCTTTACGGAGAAAATGATAATATTATACCAGACAATATGCCAAAAGAAATTGTAGATGACATAGGAGATAATGCTAAATTAGAAATTTTAAGCAATTGCGGCCATTCACCCCTTGTTGATGACTTAGAGCAACTTATGAAAAAAGTAAATAAATTTCTTCAAAATTAATTATATCTTATAATAAAAAACTCCCGTTTTTAAAAACGGGAGTTTTTTAACTTATACTGATTTTTGTGCTATAAGAAAAAATCTATGTTCTTTTACTGCAAAATAATTTTCTTTTTGTATTAAATTATGTATTTCTTTTAGTTTAGAATGAAACTTATTTATTGTAAAATCTTTAATCTGCCAGGGTACTGCTTTTAAATAATAAATTAGTGCACCAATATCATAAAATCTTAACTCCGGAAACTGCTCAAAACTTTTTACTATTTTAAAATCACTTTTAATTAAATCATTTTTAGCAACATTTAAATCCCATTTACCTAAATCCATATCTTCTTTTGCTCCTAAAGCCTGGTTTATCTCTAAACAGTTTTGATTGCCTACCTGTTGAGTTATAAATATACCCTTTTCTTTTAATACTCTCTTAATTTCTTTCACTGAATAAGACTCATGTCTGTTAATTAACAAATCAAAATAATTATTTTTGAAATTTAAAATATCATTTTCTACTTTAACCACTTCTATTCCTAAAGACTTTAACCTTTTTCTAGCTATGGGTAGATTAGCTTCATATCCTTCAGTAGCATAAGTATTAGGAGGTATTTTTATAAATTTGGATAAAAGCTCGCCTCCCCCTGTTCCCATATCCAACATTGTATTAACATCTTTTTCATAAATATATTTAAATACTTTCGAAATATAACTCCAATCTAGAGGTGAGTCTACCATTCGATCAGTATCTGTAATATATGAAAAATCCCAGCCTTTAAAATTATTTTCAGTCTTCTTTATATAATAGTCAAATAAGCTTTTTTCATTCATATAAATTTAATCCTTCCTTAAAATAATCCATATATTACATGCCAGACAATATCGGCCCAGAAATGAATTCCCATTGCGGCCAGAATACCATACTTTTTGAAATAGTAAGCAGCTGGAAAGGAAATTAAGCTATTTAATAAAAAAACTTCTAGAATTAATACCCATGATAAATTCATTACCTTCTCTAAATTGGCTATATACATTAAGTAAGGTAAATGAGCTCCTGCAAATAATAAAGCTGAAAATACAGTCACAATCCAAAATACTTTGTTTTTATATTTACCCTTAAAAATAACTATCGAAATTAGCCAAATCCAAAAAGGAATAAAAAACAACCTAAATATTATTTCTTCTCCAATACCAGCTGATAAAGAAGCAAAAAACGAAGTCGGAAAAGGTGGATGAACAAGTTTGCCAATCCCATTAAAAAAACTAAAAATATAATCCAAAACTATTAATAAAATACCAGCTATTATTCCATAAATAGCTGGATATATAAGTCGATCTTTATTATTTACATTTTCATCACACAACTCAGCAAATCCTAAACTTGTAGATAATCTCAAGCCTACATAACCTAAACCACCATAAATAATTAATATTATTAAAGCATTAACTAAAGCCACAACAGTCTTACTAGCAGGCAATTGTTGCTGAATATCAACAATATTGCCTTGAGGTAAAAAAACTGAGATAACCGAAGATATCGCTAATATTATAATTAAAAGTATATATACTTTTAGAGATTTTTTATTCAATTTTTTCACCTCTATATAAAATATTAATTAAAATCTATATCTAGAACTGGTTTGAATTCTTCCTTTAATAAATAATCTAGTAATCAAAAGAGTAACAGGCATAGTTATTAACCATTGGATTATCGGTGTTAAAGCAATATTTGTCCCAATAAGCCTTGGCATCATATTAGAATAACCCCATCTACCTAAATAAAGTGCATTTACTTCAACATAAAAACCAACAAATAAAGCAAATAATAAAATGATAAAAGTATCTTTAACATCCCAATTAACAAACCATTTCCATTCAAAATTTACAATTGAAACAAAAATATATAATAATAAAGTTACTCCTATATCAAGAATTATTCTACCAATCAGTAGATTATAATGCTCAAATGAAGCCTCACCGTTGATCGTATAAAAGATGCCACACTGGCCATATTCCCAAAGTCCATTTAATACTGCAGATACAATAATTAATATGAATAAAAAAAGTAATAACTTTTTCAATATGAAATCCTCCCTAGGGTAAGTTTTATATTTCTATATTAATATAATTATAGAAGAGTCCCCTATTTCCTTTATGAAATTATATTACAATTCATTAATTTTAAACCCAATGAGTTAATTAAGAATATTTTGTGGCAAAGTAATCGATAATTACACCATAGGCGATCCCGGCCAAAAAGCCCGGCCAGTCTCTAAAAGCAGTAGATAAAAAGAAAGCAGTTGTTACTAAAGTACCTAATATCAAACCTCTTATTATATACCTTTCCTTTAACCAGTTACCGGCAAATCCAATTAATAAGCCCATAATAATCCTATTATACCACATGGCAAATAGATATAAGCCATTACCAGCATATCCCTGGCGGTAACCAACACCAACTATACAAAAAATGCCTAATATAGCTCCCATACCAACAGCTATCTTCAATCTTTTTGTAAGCATAATAATGCCTCCATTTTATTAAATAATTTAATAACTGATTTCATAATTCTCTAATTATATTTGTTATCCTTTAATTATTGATTATTTAATTGACTCAATTCTTTTTCTAATTGGTCTATTTTTTTCTTTAAATTATTTGCTTGAGCTAATGCAGCTAAGGCAAATACAAAAGCTGGTAAAGCTAAATATCCCATAAATTCCATTTTGCCACCTTCTTTCTTAATAGTCAGAACTTCTTGCCCATTTAAATAATTCTTTAAAACTAGCATTTTTTCCGTACATTAACATACCTACTCTAAAGATCTTAGCAGCAAGTTTAATAAATAAATAATTTGATGCTATTAATAAAACCATGACTCCAATAATTTCTATTAGGGGAGGATTAGAAAAGCCTAATCTTATAAGCATTGTTGTAGCAGACGTTACGGGTATATAGCTTAATATATAGCTGAATAATCCTGTGGGGTTGTTAATTATAAAGCTAGAAAAATACAATGGAACAAGTGGAATCATTACCATAAAGCCGGTTGATTGTGAACCAGACTGGGCTTCTTTCATCCCGGATCCTACTATAGCATTAATTGCAGAAATTAAAATAAAACCCAATACAAAGAAGATAAACATATAAAATATTTTTATTGTAAATAATGATGCTAAAGAAAAATCAAATACAAACTTTAACACAGTTAAAGCTGAAACCGCCCAAATCGTAATCTGTATTAAACCAATAACTCCATAACCTAATACTTTCCCCATCATTAAATCCCAGGAATTAATTGAAGATAGAATGATTTCAACTATTCTATTGCTTTTTTCTTTAATAATACTTTGCATTAAAGCCGAACCTGAAAAAATTGCTGCAAAAACCATAAGCATTGCAAATCCAAAGGGAAGAAATATCTCCATTATATTATTATTTGTTGATCCTTTTGAATTTAAAGATTTAGACTCAATATTAATCTCCTCTACTAAACTATTAATCACTTCTACCTCATAACCAGACTGTTTGATTTTTTTATTGATAATCAAAGGATTTAATAAATTCTTGATACGACTGGTTTCAATACCCTGTAAATCTGTAAAATAATTTTCTAATGTTTTATTTTCAATAACTCCTTGAGGAATAAACAAGAAACTGCTAAGATTATTTTCATCTATCATGTCTTCAATTTCATCTTCATTTATATTTTCAAAAAATATAAAGTTTATCTTTTCTGTTTCTAGGGCTTCAATTTCATTATCAGTAATAACTTCAGACTTATTATTGATACCAACTACTAATTTTTCAGTATCTTCACCTCGGGCAGCAAAAAATCCTACTGCACCACCAATAATTAAAATAATAATTGGCACGAAGAAGGTCATAATAATAAAAGTTTTATTTCTAATTATGGTTTTTATCTCCCATTTGGCTACTTTTAAGCTATCTTGCATTATTGGTTACCTCCTTTCGCAGCATGGACAAATATTTCATGGAGAGGTGGTTTTACAATAGAAATTTCTTCAACTTCTATTTTTTCTGAAATGAAAGATAAAAAATCTTTTATATTAATATTACTTTTTATATTAAAAGATACCTCATTCTCTTCAATTACAATATCAGAAATATTAGCAAGGTTTTTAATAAAAGTAAGATCATTTTTAGATTTTAATATAACTTTCTTTTCATTATATTCATTTTTAATATCATCTATTTTACCATAGAGAACTCTTCTTCCCCTGTTTATCATAAAGATACGACTACAGACCTCTTCTACCAAATTCATTCTATGGGAAGATAATAGTATTGTTGTACCATTTTTAGTTAAATCTCTGATAATATCTTTAAACAACTCTTGATTTACGGGATCTAAACCTGAAAATACTTCGTCTAAAATTAGTAACTTGGGTTTGTGAATAACAGAAATAATAAACTGTACTTTCTGCTGCATACCTCGAGAAAGATCTTCAATCTTATTATTTTTATAGGAAAGGAGATCAAAAAGTTCCAACCATTTATTAGCCTCTTGTTTGGCTTGATCCATCTTCATATTTTTAAGATCAGCAAAATATAAAATGGTATCGAATACTTTAGTAGAATCATAAATTCCCCTTTCTTCCGGTAAATAGCCAATCTGTTTTTGATCAGTTATTAAGTTTTTATTTAAGATAATCTCTCCTTGATCAGGCTGTATAATATCCATAATCATCCTGATTGTTGTGGTCTTACCTGCTCCATTAGGACCTAATAATCCTAATACTTCTCCCTTTTTTACCTTAAAGGAAACCTGATCTACAGCTTTCGTATTTTGAAATGTTTTCTCTATGTTATTAATATTCATTATAAAATCTGACATATCCATACCTCCGTTGATAATTATTTCACTATCCATATTTCATTCTAATTGAATATAATCTGTATATCAAGCTTTTTAATTAATATTAATTAATTCTTAATAATTTTAAGATATTTATAGAAATTTTTGATATTGTAAAATGCTTACTTTCCTCAGTATTAGTTATCTAATATAATCTTAAGTGAATGAAGGATATTTGTTCTTTTAATTGAATATTATACATTAGAAACAAGCAACAAAATTAAAGGAGGTTATTAATGTAATGTCTGAATATCATGAATTAGAAGAAAAGATGAACGAAAAGACCCTTAATACAGCGAGAATTCTAAATAGTTTAAAAGAGGAAGTTGAGGCTGTAAACTGGTATAATCAGAGGGCTTCCGCTACAAGTGATCCAGAAGTAAAAGCAATCTTAGAACACAATAGAGATGAAGAAGTTGAACATGCTGCAATGGCTTTAGAATGGTTAAGAAGAAATGTACCTGCTTGGGAAGAAGAATTAGGTACTTATTTATTCACTGAAGCTCCTATAACTGAAATTGAAGAAGAGGTTGAAGGCGAAGAAGAAGCCGAAGATTCAGGTGGATTAGACATTGGTAATATGAAATAAATTTCCTTTAAGGAGGTATTAAAATGGATTTACTAAAAAGAGATTTAGCTCCATTAACTGAAAAAGCTTGGGAAGAAATTGATGCAAGAGCAGCTGAAGTATTTAAAACCCAACTAACTGCTCGTAAATCAGTTCATGTTGAAGGTCCCAAAGGTATAGATTATAATGCAATTTCTGAAGGTAAATTGGGAGTAATCAAAGGCAATAAAAATGAAGTAAGAAGCAGTAAATATCAGGTAACACCTTTAGTAGAAGCCCGTTATACATTTGAATTAAATAGATGGGAAATGGATAATCTAGAAAGAGGTGCCAAAGATGTTGATCTAGGACCTCTAGAAGAAGCTGTGGAAAAAATGGCCGAATTTGAAGATAATGCAGTTTATAATGGCTTTAAAGCAGGTAATATTAAAGGACTAATGGAACATGCAAAAAAATCATTGTCCTTTGGTAAAGATGACTCTTCAATAATGGATGCCATTACTGAAGGTATAATAATGCTGCAAGATGTATATGCCGATAAACCTTACAGTTTAATTGTTGGAAAAGAAGCATATTCAAGACTACAAAAACAAGTTAAGGGTTATCCACTTATTCGTAGAATAGAAGAATTAATTGGCTCTGAAGTAGTATTTAGTGAAGAAATCGAAGGTGCTCTTTTAATTCCTTATGACCATGATGATTTGGAATTAACTATAGGTCAGGATTTCTCAATTGGATATGAACAACATGATAGTAAAACTGTAAAGCTATTTATTACAGAATCCTTAATGTTTAGAGTAATAGATCCTGAAATT
This sequence comes from uncultured Halanaerobiales bacterium, assembly GCA_964430875.1. Lineage (GTDB taxonomy): Bacteria > Bacillota > Halanaerobiia > Halanaerobiales > M55B127 > M55B127. Next base: position 21,644 of record CAYSHP010000009.1, on the reverse strand, counting down.
ATTGTTAAATATACAGTTTAACTTCAGAATATAAATAAAACTATTAAAAAGGCAGCACAAAATATGCTGCCTTTTTTTAATGCTTAATTATTTTGCTTTAAACTTATCATACTTTATTAAATCCTCTTTTTTATTTATATTAAAAAAAATCCTATCAGTATCTGCTATTTTGGCTATTTTTCTTTCCTCTATCCTTTTGATATTTATCTTCTCAAATAAATTATCAAAATTTAATTTATCTTCTTTAATTAAATTTAGTACTTCTTTTTTTATACTTTGCCTATAAATACCAACAAATGGTTCTAAATATCCGTTTTTTTCTGGTATATATGCATCATACTGATTATTTTTACTTATATAGCTTTTCATATATTTTAAATATCCTTTACATACAAAAGGCATATCACAAGCCTGGAGATAATTATATTCACTATCTGTTGCTTTCAACCCTGTATATAAACCACCTAAAGGTCCTTTGTTCGGAATTATATCAACTATATATTCTACATTTTCTAATTCATTGTAATCATATTCCTTATTCACGATAACATATATTTTGTTAAAAAACGGCTTTAATTTTTCTATCACATTTAATAACATTGGTTTTTGTTCTAATCTATACTGTGCTTTATTTGAACCAAAACGAGAACTTTTACCACCTGCTAATATAATTGCGTTCATTTTTATCAACCCTAACTAATTTTTTCAATATCGACTGCCGTTACTTTTAATTCCGGTATTTTAGCATCTTCATCCAAAACAGGATTTGTTAAACGATTTGCCGGACTTTCCGCATAATGGAAAGGCATGAAAATTTGTCCTTTTCTTACTCTTTCGCCAACTTTGGCATAAGTTTCTACTTCTCCCCTTCTAGAAGTAACCTTTACCCTATCTTTATTTTCAATGCCAAGTTCTTCAGCATCTTCTTTGTTTATTTCCACATAAGCATCCGGTTGATGGTTATCTATGGACTCAGAATTTCTAGTCATTGTACCAGTATGGAATTGATACAACATTCTTCCTGTCATCATAATGTATGGATACTCTTCATCAGCTTCTTCTGCTGGTGGAATATAAGTTACAGAATGAAATTTACCTTTACCTCTAGCAAATTCTCCTTCATGTAGGAATTTAGTGCCAGGATCATTTTCATCAGTACATGGCCATTGTAAGCCGGATTGACCTATTCTAGGTTGTCTAATACCTCCGTAAATAGGAGTTAAATCAGCTATTTCATCCAGAATCTCAGCTGCATTATTATAATGCATTTCATAACCCATACGATTAGCTAATTCCATGATGATCTCCCAATCAGGCTTAGCTTCTCCCGGAGGAGTAACCGCTTTATTTACCTTTTGAATTCTTCTTTCTGTATTGGTAAAGGTACCATTTTTTTCTGCAAAACTAGCTGCTGGTAGCACAACATCAGCAAATTCAGCTGTGTCACTTAAGAAAATATCTTGAACTACTAAAAATTCCACATCTTCTAAGGCCTGTTGGATATGGGTTTGGTCAGGATCTGAAATCATGGGATTTTCCCCCATAATATAGAGTCCTTTTACATTTCCTTCGTTAACTTCATTAAATATCTCTACTACAGTTAATCCTATTTCATCAGAAAGGTAATCCACATTCCAATAGTCCATGAATTTTTGCTTAATATCTGGATCCTCAACGGATTGATATCCAGGATAAACATTTGATAGTGCTCCTAAATCACAAGCTCCCTGAACATTGTTTTGACCTCTTAAAGGATTAACTCCGGTGCTCTCAAAACCAACATTCCCAGTTAACATTGCCAAATTAGCAATTGATAGCACATTATCAGTTCCAGTACGGTGTTGGGTAATACCCATCGCGAAATAGATTGATCCTTTATCTGCTTTAGCAAAAAGTCGAGCCGCTTTTATAATATCTTCTTTATCTACACCAGTTATCTCCGAAACTTTTTCAGGAGTATATTCGGAGACTACTTCTTTTAATATGGAGAAGTTCTCTGTTCTTTTTTCTATATATTCTTTATCATGTAAGTCTTCTTTAATAATTACATGCATCAAACCATTTAAAAGAGCCACATCTGTACCTGGCTTTTGATTAATTGCAACTTCTGCCAAAGGAGAAAATTCAATATCTCTCGGATCAGCTACAATTATTTTAGTACCATTTTTGTAAGCTTTTTTAATTTTACTGCCAATTACAGGATGATTTTCGGTTGGATTAGAACCAGTGATAAAAATTACATCAGAACCTTCTACTTCTCCAATAGAATTAGTCATTGCACCTGAACCAAATGCTTTAACAAGTCCTGCTACAGTTGAAGCATGGCATAGTCTTGCACAGTGATCCACTGAGTTAGTTCCGATTACTGCCCTCATAAACTTCTGCATTAAAAAGTTTTCTTCATTAGTACACTTAGCTGAACTTAAACCAGCTAATGCTTCCGGTCCATATTTATCCTTTAACTCTGTAAACTTATCTGCAACATAATTAAAAACTTCATCCCATTCAACTTCTTGTAATTTATCATCTTTTCTTATCATAGGCTTTTTAAGGCGATCAGGATGATTTACAAATTGTAAACCAAACCTTCCCTTAACACAAGCTTCTCCAGAAGGATTAGGCGTATTATCTCTATACACAGAACCTACTTCTATAATTTCATCATCTTTTATTCTTAATTCTAATTGACACCCCACCCCACAATAAGGACAAGTTGTAACCTCTTTTCTAAAGTCTTTGGATCTGCCTTTGTTTTTAGAAGGAATATAGGTTAATGCACCGGTTGGACACATTTCAACACATTGCCCACAGAAAACACAAGTAGAACGTTCGCTATCAAAGCCTTGATCAAAGGTGGTTCCAACTTTAGTTAAAAAACCTCTTTCGATGAAATCGATAGCATCTGAACATTGAACTTCTTGATCAACTCTTATACATTTGCCACAAAGAATACATTTATTAGGATCTAATTCAATAAATTCATTGTCTTTATAGAAGTCAAATACTCTATCATTTTCACTTTCTGTTTGATAGGTTGATTCCTCTAAACCGTATTCATAAGCTAAATCTTGTAAAGTACAATCTCCATCAGCTTCACATGTCATACATTCTATATCATGATCTGATAATAAGAGATCTAATATTTCCGTACGTCTTTTAATTACTTTTTCACTGTCAGTTTTAACTTTCATGCCATCTTTTACAGGGGTTGAACAGGCTGTAACTAGTCCATTTTTTTCAGTTTCTACCATACACATTCTACATCCGCCCGTAATACTTAAGTGAGGATCATAGCAAAGTGTAGGTATCTCAATATTATTTTCCTGGGCAATATCTAAGATAGTCTGACCAGTTTCTGCCTGATATTTTTTATTATTAATAGTAATATTCATAAATTATCTTCTCCTTTCACTTAAGAAATTGCGTCTACCGGACAGACAGGTTCACATGAGCCACAAATTATACAAGTTTCTGGATCTATTTCATGAGGTTCTTTCACTTGTCCAGAAATAGCATCAACCGGACAGACATTTACACATTGTGTGCATCCAATACAAATTTCTGGATCTATAACATAACTATTAATTAAATCTTTACATTGTCGAGCTGGACAAGATTTATCTTCAATATGTGTAATATATTCATCTTCAAAATATCTTAAAGTTGTTAAAACTGGATTGGGAGCAGTTTTACCTAGACCACATAAAGAAGTATCTTTAATGGTCTTTGCTAATCTCTTTAATTTCTCTAAATCTCCACTTTCACCCTCACCAGCCACTATTCTTTCTAAGATATCTAACATTCTCTTTGTTCCAATTCTACATGGAGGGCATTTACCACAAGATTCTTTTTGTGTAAAACTCAAAAAGAATCTGGATACTTCAACCATACAAGTTTCTTCATCCATTACAACCATACCACCAGAACCAACCATAGCTCCTGCATCTTGTAGCGAATCATAATCTAAAGATAAATCCATGTGTTCTTCTGTCAAACATCCTCCCGAAGGGCCTCCAATTTGCACAGCTTTAAATTCTTTATCATCTTTTATACCGCCACCAATATCATATATTATCTCTTTTAGAGTAATACCCATTGGAACTTCAATCAGGCCGGTATTTTGAACATCACCTGTTAAGGCAAATGTCTTTGTACCTGTACTATTAGCTTGACCAATACTATTAAACCAATTTGCTCCTTTTAAAATAATATTCGGTATATTTGCAATAGTTTCCACATTGTTTATATTTGTAGGTTTGCCCCATAAACCAGAATGAGCTGGAAAAGGAGGTTTAGGGCTCGGCATTCCTCTGTTTCCTTCAATAGAGGCCATTAAAGCTGTTTCTTCACCACAGACAAAGGCTCCAGCACCTTCTACAATTTTAATATCAAAATCAAACCCACTATCGAGTATATTTTTTCCTAATAAACCTTTCTCTCTGGCATCATTTATTGCCTTTTTTAACCTTTTAACTGCAAGTGGATATTCGGCTCTCACATAAATATATCCTTGATTTGCACCAGTTGCATAACCGGTAATCATTAAACCTTCTAATACTCTATGAGGATCCCCCTCCATGACACTTCTATCCATAAATGCTCCAGGGTCACCTTCATCACCATTTACAATTACATATTTTTGGTCAGCTTCTTCTTGGCGAGTAAAGTTCCATTTTGTTCCAGTGGGAAAACCGGCTCCACCTCTACCTCTTAAGCCAGATTCACTTACAATATCACAAACTTCTTTAGGCTTTAATTCAAATAAAACCTCATTTAAAGCTTCATAACCATCTTCAGCTAAATAATCATCTATCTTTTCAGGATCTATATTCCCACAGTTTTCTAAAGTTACTCGGTTTTGATTTACATAAAAAGGTATATCATTTTCCTTAGAAAATTTCTCTCCATCTTTTGTTTCATATAATAATTCCTCTACAATTTCGCCTTTAGATAAAGTTTTTTCAACAATATCATCAATATTTTCAAGTTTTACACCTTTATATAATAAACCAACCGGTTCAAATTTAACTAATGGACCTTGCTCACAAAATCCATGACATCCACTTTTTTTAACGGTAATATTCTCTTCTTTATTTTCTTCAAATAATTCTACTTTAACCGGCATATTTATATCATTGACTTTTTCTTTTAATTTATCATAAATTTCTAAAGAACCATTTGCAACACAACCGGTACCTGCACATACTAATACTTTTAAACCTTCTTTTTCTATGTACTCTTTAGAAGTATCTACTGCATTTTTTAATTCTTCTCTAGTATTAAACACTCTCTTCACTCCCCTTATATTCCTCAATAACATCTCTTATCTTATTAGGAGTTAATTTTCCATAAACCTTTTCATTAATTGTAACAACTGGAGCTAAACCACAGGCTCCAATACAGGAAACGGTCTCTAAAGTAAATTGACCATCACTGGTTGTACTATTTTCTTTTTGTAAATTTAACTCATCTTTAATAGCATCAATAATATCTTGTGAATCTCTCACATGACAAGCAGTTCCATCACAAGCATGAATTACATATTCTCCTTTTGGTTTTGTGGAAAACTGGGTGTAAAAAGTGATCACTCCATATATTTTACTTAAAGGTATATTAAGTTCATCACTAATATATTCTTGTGCTTCGGCTGGTAGGTAACCTATCTCTTTTTGAACTTCATTTAATATAGGTATTAAACCACCCTTCTCACCTGCATACTTTCTTACTATCGGTTTAATATTATTTAAATCAATATCCATAATTTTACCCCTTTTTTTAAATAATCTAATTTGTTTTTTTATTTTTAAAATAAACCTAACTGACAATTTTCAACTTTGATATTTGCATCATTAATCATATCTCCTACTTTTTTTAGTGGTATATCTAAACAATGTCCTAATAAATGAGCTTTAAAACAACTTATTACATCTTGATTAAATTCAATTGTATAATTATTATCAGAATTTATTATTACATCTGCCTTTTGTTTGCATTTTTCTGCTGATTTCTTTTTATCTCCCCCCTTCTTATCTAGATAATATACAAAATTAAAACCTAGAAAATCAATAATGCTATTTCCTTCTATAATGAGATAATCATAACCCTTAATTTCTTTTAACTCATTTTCTATACCTTGTTTTAGGTTGGCTCTATTGGATTTAAGATAATATACCTTATCTGCACCGGCTCGACTAAATATTGCAGTATCTGTATCTTTTTGTGATATTATTTCTTTATCATCTATTAATTCAAATTTATCATATCTTTTATGAACTGAACTTTTAATAACATAAATACTTCCTCTTAAATTTTCAATTACTTTTTCTACAAAAGTTGTTTTACCCGATTTTTTACTCTTGCCAGAAACTAATATTTTTACCAAAAAAATTACCCCCTATATAAAAAAATCCTATGTCTAGGTATATTTTTATTAATTCTACCTAAAACACAGGATTCCTTTTTATAATTTATAGATATCTTAAATTTTCTAATCATGTTTATTGAACATATGGTCGGTCTTAACTTATAACCAACCCTTGATTTCTTTCTTAGTAGGGACCTTACCTGTTGCTTGCATTTCATCATCTAAAGCAACTGCTGGAGTTAACATAATTCCCCTTTCAACCATTTCATTCATATCTTCTACTTTAACAACTTCAGCATCAAGATCTAACTCTTTAATAACTTCCTTAATATTGTCCACTGCTTTTTGACAGTTTGCACAACCTGAACCAAATACTTCAAATTTTTTTATCTAAATCATCTCCTTTTAAAATATTTAAATTACATATGTTCCGTAGATAAAACCACTTAATTAAACCATAATAATATATTATACCAATGTAGGGCCAAAGGCTAAATAAGAAACTTTACCACTACAAAACTCATGATTCCTTTTAAAGTAAGTATCTCAGTTAAAATAGTAAAGTATATGAAAAGCAGTTATTAAGCAAAATATAAAATGTTTTCAAGCATATTATTTTATCATACAAAAAAATTTTAAATAGTCTTTTTGATGCTTAAGTTTATTAATTGGCGTTAATAAACATCTAAAATAATGCTATGTATAAAAACAGTTTTTTCACTTACATATATTTTATTAGCAAAATTTTTTAGAATAAATTTGACCTTTCCTTTAGTTCATTTTTTATTACATTATCAACACATTCAAAAAAGTTTATTATACAGGGGGTTCTCAGTGAATAATATACTTTTAAACCCTCTTTTTTTGATTTCACTACCCCGGCTTCTTTTAAAATATTAAGATGTTTTGAAACTGAAGACTGATTTAATTCAAGTACTTCTTCTAATTCAGACACACACATTTTACTTTTTTTGCCAAGATTATCAACAATCTTTAATCTATATTTATTTGCAAGTGATTTCAAAATCTTCTCTCTTGCTTCAAATAATTTCTCTCTCATATTACCACCGCCTTATTATTATATTACCCTGTTAGAATATAGTTGTCAATTAAAATAGGGGAATTCCCTTCCCCTATTTATTATATCTTTTCTATTTCTATTTCAATTACATACTCTTCGGTATGAAATTCAAAAACCATTTTATATTCATCTTCTGTATATGTAAATCGCATAATTATCACCTCGAAATAATCATTCTTTTTTCGCTATCACCAAAAATTCCATATCTTTTTTGTTCACCTTTCTATTTCTATCAAAGTTTCCAAGTTCACAACCATATATATCAACTTCATTAAATCCAATATTTTTAAGCCTCCAGCTAATTTCACTGGGCAAATAATATCTTTGCTTTGCTTTTATATTTTTTTCTTTACCATTATCATCTTCAATTTCTAATATAAAATTTTCCCTTAATGTTGTTAAATCTAAATTTTCATTTTCTTCTATGATTGGTTTATAGGCATTAGGTACAGTTAAGATTAATTTACCCTTATCTTTTAAAGCATTGTAAGCATTTTTAAGGATTTTATAATCTTTATCATCATTTTCCATTAAACTAAAAGCACCTTCACATAATATAATGCTGAGATCAAACTCTTTTTTATAGTCAAGTTCTAAGGCATTTTTGACTCTAAAGTTAACATCTAAATCTTTCTTCTTCATCTTATTTTTTGCTTGTTCAATCATAGACTCTGAGAGATCTATTGCTGTAACTTCATAACCTCTTTTATTTAATTCAATAGAATGCCGTCCTGTTCCACACCCTATATCTAATATATTTTTATCTTTATTAAAATCAAGTTCTTTTTCTAAAAAATCAACTTCACCTTTTGTACCTTTTACAAAGGCTTCTTCCTCATATGATTTTCCATAATCTTCATATAAATCTTCATACCATTTTGAACACATAATTTTATACCTCCTTTTTTTGTATTTATTGGTTCATTAATCTCTGCCATTTAATTTTATTAGCTTTTTTGGCATTATATTTCTCTTTTAATTTTTGATACTCTATTTCCTTTTTCATTTTGAAGTAATTTTTTAATCTATCTTCACTTAAGGTTCCCTCGTTTACCGCTTCCTTTACTGCACAATCCGGTTCATGAGTATGAGAACAATCATTAAACTTACAATTTTTAGCAATATTATCAATTTCACTAAATACACTATCTAATGAATTCTCATCAACCCATAATTGTATTTCTCTCATACCAGGGGTGTCTATTATAATTCCCCCTTCAGGTAAGATAAATAATTCTCGATTAGTTGTAGTATGTCTTCCTCGGGCATCATCTTCCCTTATTTCTTTTATATCCTGTTTTTGATCCTTTAATAATAAGTTAATAATGGAAGACTTGCCTACACCGGAAGAACCTACTAAAACAGCCGTTTTATCAGGCTGAAGGACTTCTCTTATCTGATTAATCCCTTTATTGTCAACACAACTTGTAATAATATATTTTATACCAAAAGCAATATTTTCAACCTGCTCAGTATAATAATTTATATCTTTACAAAGATCTGACTTATTTAAAATAATTATTGGTTTAGCTCCACTATCCCAGGCTATAGTCAGATATCTTTCTAATCGACGTGGATTAAAATCTTGATTTAAGGAAGTTACTATAAATATTATATCAATATTGGCTGCAATTATTTGTTCTTCTTCCTTTTTACCGGCTTGATTTCTGGATATTTTGGTTTTTCTATCTAAAACTCTTTTTATCAAACCGTTACTTTCTTGATTATATTGTTCATATATTACCCAATCTCCTACTACTGGAAAATTATCTTTACTGGATTTAAAATAGTTATTACCAGATAAAGTAGCCATAATTTCAACTTCAGTAGTAATAACTTTATATAAATCTCTATATTGAGCGGAAACTCTCCCTAAGTTTTTTTTATCATCTATATTAAAATCAAATCTATTTAAACCTAATTCATTAAAATTCATTTTTGACTCCTTTCTTTTTAAAAAACAAAAAACCACAGGTACAATAAACCTGTGGTAATATAAACTCATTTATATTAATTTTTAAATAAAAGACACACACAGAGTTCATTAATCATCAGTTCTAATCCCAATTTAAAAGTAAGTAGGCATAGTAACCCCCGGGATTAAAACAGACCATCTTCAATTTGATGAGATTAAAGAACTCTCCTTTTCATTAAAACATCACTCTCTTTAATATTATTTTCACAATTAATATTATAACCAAATAGTGAAATAATGTCAATAAAAAATTGTGTTTTTTTATGATTTTGTTTAATTTTTTTAAAAAATTAAATTTTTACACTGAAAACTTTAACTATTCAATCACAGCTGTACTCCAATTTGATATTTTAAGCCAAATCAATCCGATAAAAGAACCACCAAGATGTGATACAGCAACTGCCCACCAAAGACCAGGCTGACTCATAGAAAATATAGTCACAAAAATATAGGCAGCACCTAATCTAAATATCCATAATGATGATGAAGATATTATCATTGGAGGAACAGTTTTACCAGCTCCTTTAAATACTCCATTTCCCACATACATTGCTCCCAAAAAACCAAATGTTAAAGCAACAATTCTTAAATAATTAGATCCAAGTTTAACAACTTCTGGGGCATCATTAAAGATTTTGATAACAAACCGGGGCTCAATAAATAATACAATACCTAATATACTCATACTTATAAAAATAATAGCAATGCTTACAAGGGCAGTTTTCTCAGCCCTCTTTTTCTTATCTGCCCCTATATTTTGTCCAACCATGGTAGTGGCGGCAGCGGCTACCCCAAAAGCTAAAATGGTAGGTAAACTAATAATCCGATTAACTATACCATAGGCTGCTAAAGTCATTGTACCAAATCCAGCCACCAAACTGGTCATTAAAACCTGTCCGAGTGAAATCATGGACTGTTCTACAGAAGAGGGGACTCCTATCGTTACAATCTTTTTAATAATACTAAAGTCCCATTTCAAATTTGAGAATTTTAAATAAAACCCATCTACACCCCTTTCAATAATTATCAGAGCATAAATAGCTACAATTGCTCTAGCAATAATAGTTGCTAAAGCAGCTCCTACTACATCCAACTGAGGAAAAAAGCCTACCCCAAAAATTAGTAGTGGATCTAAAATAATATTGATAGTAACTGAAAAGAACATCATTATGGAAGGAGTTTTAGTATCTCCAATACCTCTTAAAATAGAGGAAAATATAAAAAATATGAACATAAATGGCATCCCTGCAAAGATAGTTCTTAAATATGCAGCTGCATCCGGGATGATCTCAGGTTCTGCTCCCATAATTGTTATTATATCTGTAGCTAAAAGTGATCCAATAATACTAATAACTATTGCTAAAAACACAATAAAGGAAAATAATTGTCCTATTATGTTATTAATCTTGTTAAAATTACCTCTCCCCTTATGTTGGGCAATTAAAGCTGTACCAGCAATAGTAAGACCAGCTGCTATTGAAATCATCATAAAAACAATAGGGAAACTAATCGAAATTGCAGCTACAGCTTCAGGACCAACTCTTCCTAACCAGAGGGTATCTGCTAAGTTATATAAGGTCTGCATCAACTGACTTAACATGATTGGCCAGGCTAAAGTAATTAAAGACTTTAAAATAGGGCCTTCAATTATATATTTATATTTTGCGGCATGCTTGTCTATCTCTTTCATAATAATTCAACTCCGAATGTTTCTATATATATTTTAAAAAATTAATTTAACTAGGAAAAATCCCGCTCTCGCGGGATTATCATTATTCATCATAACTATTTTTAGAAATATAATCAAAATAGAATACAACAATGGCTATACCCAAAAGAATCATCTCAAAAACTAAAATAACCGTACCTATATTATTAGCCATAGCAGCAAACCAGCCCGGCATATTTTCACTTATCTTTTGACCTGTTTTGACAAAGTGAGCCATAGCAAACTGACCAGAAGCTGCCAATGAGGATAAGGCAACAATTCCCATAGAAGCAATAGCGGAAATAGCAATACCTCCCACAGCAAAGAGTAATGCAAATGCTAAGCCGGCTACTGAAAAAACACCAGCCGATAGAAATCCAAATGATAAAATACCTAAACTTATACCTCCAATAGCAATTAATCCATAGGCTAATTTACCAAATGCTATAACACCTTTTGCTTTACTCCCAATCGCAATAATACCTTTTGCTACATCATAGTCCCCTTTTTTCCGATTATAACCGCTTGTTAAGTGAAAAACCGGTAGGTTACCTAATGTCATCTTAGTTTTTATATCTAGATGAGGTACTTTTGAAGAATATTTAATTGCATTGATTAAACCCATATCTTCTATATAATCAGCATTTTCTCTTGTTAAACGAAGAGCATGGGGAATTGCTCCCTCCATTTCTTCATTAAAAGCAACTCTATCGTCATCATATCGGCTTAATATTTCATCTATTTCTTTACTTACTTGCTTGATTATTTTTTGTTTTTTCTCTCTTTTTAAATATAAATTCTTTTTGAAAATTTTCATATATTTCTTCTTGACATCCATCATTTCACCTCAAATAGTATATGTTAAATTTCAATTAATTCGTAATCGGTTTCTCCCATGCCAAGCTCTTCTCCATAGGTTAATTGGATAGTACCTTCTGTATGATCTCTAGAACCTTTGAACTTATCTTCACCCGGTTCATAGTTTTTCTCTAAATGGGAATGTCTTAAACCTTCTTGTTTATTAACCAGATCATAACTAGCTTTGTCTAGTGCAATAGGGTCTTTAGAAGCTAAAATGCCAATATCACGTACTAACGGAGCATCACTAAAGGGCGCACAATCACATTCAGGCGTAATATCTAATAGAAAATTGATATAGCCTACTTTATCTAATTTATCTTTTACTGCACCATATGCATATTCAGTCATTCTTTCCATAAATGGAGCAATTTCAGATTCCCAGTCCATACCAATTGCATCAACTGGACAGGCTGTAATACATTCACCACATCCAATACATTTTTTAGGGTCAATTACTGCAAAGTCTTCTACCACAATTGCATTTTCAGGACAAACTTCTGCACATTTACCACACGCAATACAGGTATTATTATCTGATTCAATTTCTACATTATGTTGATCTTTTTTTCCAGCAGCAGGTGCACAACCCATTGCAATATTTTTGATAGCCCCACCAAAACCAGCTATTTCATGTCCTTTAAAGTGAGACATTGCAATCATACCATCTGCATGAACAAAATCAGAAGCAATCTTAACTTTATCAAAATGCTTACCACCAATATCTACCTCAATAAAGTTTTGACTTCTTAATCCATCAGCAATGATGACAGGCGCATCTAAAACCGAAAAGTTAAAACCATGTAAATTTGCAACCGTATGATGTTCAATAGAATTATGTCTCATACCGGAATATAGGGTATTTGTATCAGCTACAAAAGGTTTACCCTTATGTTCTTTAATTTTATCAATAACCTGTCTTGCAAAAACAGGATTAATATATCCATCATTACCATGTTCACCGAAATGGATCTTAACTGCTGTAAAGTCCTCTTCTTCAATTAACTCTTCAAATCCAGCCTCATCAAATAATTTCTTTATTTTTTCTATTTTACTTGTTCCTTCACTTCTAGCTCTTATATCAGCAAAGTATACCTTACTCATTAATTATTCCCCCTTATTACTTTAATAATGATAATTCTAAAACACTTACTCCCTTTAGTCTTTCCAGATAGAATAAATTTCCTCTGTTAATATCTCTTGTTTCATTTTTACAGGCCACATCTCTTTAATAGAATCTTCTCGCATTGCAGCAGCAATGTTATGAAAGATTTGTTTATTAAATTTTAATTTGTCTAATATTGTTTTAATTTCTTCCCTTTTGGTGTTTTTATCATAGGGACATTTTACAAAGTTAACATCATACTTTATTCTATTTTTAGCTGCTCTAATTCTCTTTTCTCGCAAGTAAATTAAAGGTCTAATAATATAGACCTTATTATCACTTAAATATCTTTTGGGCTGTAAAGTATTAACCTGACCTGAATATAAAATACTCATTAAGAATGTTTCTACAGCATCATCATAGTGATGTCCAAAAGCTAATTTTTCAAAACCATTTTTTTTCATATAATCAACAATAGCTCCCTTTTTAAAGTGAGCACATTTAGAACAGGGATTATTGCTCTTTTCTGCCATAATGTACTTATATATTTCTGTTTCAATAACATCTAGATTAACTTCTAATTTATCACATAAATTTTTTAAATATGGTAAATGGTTACTTTCTGAAAATCCTAAATCCACCGTTACTGCATTTAGTTTGAAATTTAAAGCAGAGTTTAAACTTAAAACTTTTAGAGCATAAAGTAGAAATGAACTATCTTTTCCTCCGGACAACCCCACTAAAATTTTATCATCTTTTTCAATTAAATCAAACTCGGCAATTGCTTCTGCTATTCTATTATTATGAACTTTATCTAGATATAATTCCAAAATTTCACCTCTTAAACTCTATCACATAATTCCCTGAACTTGCAAAAACTACATAACTTATCGTATTTTCTTTTTTCAAATACTGCTTTTTCTTTAGGCATATTCCACTTTGCTTCTTTTAAGTACTTTTGCATTTTTTTGATACTACTTTTCATTTTTGCTTCTACTTCATCCTTTATTGCCTCATCAAATTGATAATCTTCTCTATTTTGCTCATATAAATATATAAATGAAGTATCTATTATACCCTGATAGTCATATTCATTAAAATAGTAATAGGCATAAAGCTTTAATTGATCAACATTACTATTTTTTATTTTACCGGTTTTCCAATCTATAATTTTGGGAATAGAATCATTTGTCTTTTTATGAATTAAATCTGGTATTGCATATACCTTAGTACCATTAAAATCAAAGTTTTCAAATGTTGAAGTATCAAATGATTTTATAAAATAAGAGTTTTTGATATTGGCTACTAGTTCAGTATTTAAAAGATAATTTAAGATCTGTTTCTTTTTATATTTAATTTTGGCTATTTTTCTTTCACTTAATTTATCATTATAATAGACTTCCTGCAACATAGTATGTTTAGAGGGATTAACTTCCCAAGCAGGTATATTCTGGGATTCACGCACAGCGTCATTAAGTGCCTTTTTAATCTTTTTATTTAACACATCTCGTTTGAGGGGAAAACCATCGTGAACCATCCTGTGCATAAGATGATGAATGGAATTTCCTAATATGGAATCAATTGTCTGTAATTTTTTTAAACGATATACCTTTTTATTTTGCTCAGGAGCATCCCACTCCCAACCATTATGGCTTTTATAATATTGATAATAATATTTTCTTAAACATTTTTTGAAAATCCTGTGTCTTGATAAAGACCAGGACCATTCCGGATATTTCCGATGTTTATATCCCATTATTGATTTCATCCTCTATATTTTCAATTAGATTATTGATTTTTTTAAAATGAGAACCCTTCCAATAAATTTGCTCACAGTTAGGACAGATATAAAATTTATTGAAATACTTTTTTGTTTTGGGTTCTAAACGATCAATAATCTTTTCTTTAGCTATTTTTTCCAATAAATGATTACATTTAGGACAGCGACTCGACTTATTTATATATTTTAGTAGATTATATCGAGATATTACTTCCTTTAATTGCTCTTTAGGATCATCAGATCTAATAAAATATCCATACTCAACTTTCTTACGCATGAGCAAACCATGGTCTCTAGTTAACAATATCCTGTTTTGTTCACTAGCTTTTTCAGCTAAAAATTTATCTCCAAAATCATTAAAATACAAAGTGTCAAACCCTAAAATTCTTAAATAACTAACTAATTTTCCAAGATGAGCATCCGCAATAAATCTAGGATCATAAGGATACTTATTTCTTACAGTCTGATAATCTTTTTCTATATTTAAAGTCCTAAATACAGGATAAACCTTTATATGATCATTATTTTTAACCAAATCACTAAAATCAATTACTTCATTTCCTTTTTTAATTAAATATACCTCAGTATGAGGTATACCAATTCCTTCTAAAATATCTTTAATAGTTTGTCTATCTTTATAATAGATTTCTCTTGTCTTTTTATTAGGTTCATCGAAAAAATCATTTAACTCTCCGAATAACCTTAGATATACTTTCTTTTCCATAATATTTCCTCTTTATTTGTCATTTAAGAAAAAGACTCCCACTCCACTTCTACCTAGATGAACTGCCAAAACATTACTAATCATATTTACCATAAAATTTTCAGCACCAAAGCGCTCTTGTATCATTTTTTTTAACTTGATAGCCTTATCTTTTTCACCAGTATAACTAATCCCTATTAACTGATCTTTGAAATCACTACTCCTTTTTTCCATTATATTTATGATTTTTCTATAGGCTTTATTATATCCTCTAACTTTCTTGAATAACTGTATTTTTCCGTCTTTTACCTCTAAAATAGGTTTTATGTTAAATAATTCTCCTACAAAAGCAGCTGTTTTACTTATTCTACCACCCGTTTTTAATCTTTCAAGATTCTCTAAGGTAAAAATATGTTCCATTTTTTCTGCCAAATTATTAATTTTATTAACTATTTCAGAAAAACTTAAGTTATCATTTTGAAATTGTAATGCTTTTTCTACAAGCAGTCCAATTGCAGTTGAACCACATTTTGTATCTATAACCTCGATGACTGCCTCGGGATACTTTTCTTTAACATTGTCTGCTACTAATTTCGCAGTCTGACAGGCGCCTGACATTTTAGAAGAAAAGGCAAGGTATATACACTTAACACCTTTTTGAGCGCAGGCTGTAAAAGTTTTTTCAAAATCAACTGCTCTCACTTGTGAAGTTGTTATATGGCTTTTTTCTTCTAAAAATTGAAAGAGTTCTTTTTGGTCAATATCTACACCATCAGTATATTCATCTTGATCTACAATAATTCTAAAAGGTAAAAGCTTGATATCATAATTATCTAAATATTCCTTGGGTATATCACAAGCACTATCTACTACTATTTTTAAATTTTCCATTTAATCACCTCATTTATAAACCCCAAAAAATTACTATCCCTATATTAGTTACAATACCTGATATAATTTGCAAAGGTAAACCAACTATTACATAATCTTTAAATTTATATCCCCCGGGACCATAGACCATTAAGTTTGTTTGATTACCAATCGGTGTCACAAAAGCAGTGCCAGCTGCAAATGTTACAGCTAAAATGAAAGAAAAGGGATTAACATTTAAGGTCTGTGCAGCATTGACTGCCACAGGAATCATTAAGATAATACTAGCATTTTTACTAATTATATTAGTTAAGAAAGATGTTAAAAAGTAAAATATTATTAACATTATAAAAGGAGAAAAATATTTTGATAACTTCAATACTTGTAAAGAAATAAACTGGGCAGTACCTGTTTTCTCTACTGCCATACCTAAGGGAATTAAACCTGCTAACAAAAATATAACTTCCCAGTTAACTGAATCATATACTCTACTATGATCAAGGCAACCACTTACAGTCATTGCAATGACACCACCAAGAGCAGCTATAACAATAGGAAATATACCCAAAGCAGCTAATAATACTACTCCAGCAAATATAGAAATAGCTTTGAGAGCTTTTGTAAATTCATAGTCTCTTGTATCTATCTCTTTAGAAATAATGAAATTTTCATTTTTACGAAAACGATCAGCAGTATCTTCACTGACCATTAATAATAGAACATCGCCAGCATTAAGTTTTATATCATGCATTCTTTTATGGGTTAATCCCCCACCACGTCTAATAGCTAATACAGTTGTTTCATATCTTTCTAAAAAGTTAACTTCAGAAATTGTTTGTCCCTGCATAAAAGAACCATAAGGGATGACTACTTCCATAAGTTTTTGCCCTTCTTGAGGCTCTTTTAGGTTTTTTTCATAAATATTACTATAAGGAACTAATCTCAAACAATTTCTTTTCATGACCTTTAAAATGGTTTCATGATCTGCTCTAATTATTAAATGATCACCTTTTTTAAGCTTTTTATGAAAAGAAGGTTCAATATATTGTTGATCTTTTCTACCTAAAAGAACTATATCCATATCCATACCAGAACTCTTTTTGAATTCATCTAGAGTTCTACCGATTATAGGTGCATTTTCTTCAATAACAACTTCAGTTAAATATTCTTTCATCTCATATTCTTCAAATAGATCTTCAGTCGTATCAATCCGCTTAGGTAATAATCTATGACCTATTGATATTAAATAAATTATGCCAGCCACTAAAACTAAAATTCCTAATTTGGTGAATTCAAACATTGAAAATGGATGATCAATTAATCTAGCTGAAATATCGCTTGCTAAAAGATTGGTTGAAGTACCAATTAAAGTTACCATTCCTCCCATCATCGATGCATAAGAAAGGGGAATTAATAATTTAGAAGGTGAGGTCTTTGTTTTGCTCGCTATATCATTGACCATAGGTATCATGGTAGCTACTACAGGAGTATTATTTAAAATACCCGCAATTGAACCCGAAATTCCTGTAATTAAACCAACTTGTCTATAATGATTACTGCCTGTAATATCAGCAATTTTTCTGCCTAAAACCTGAATGATACCAGACTGTTGAATACCAGCACTAATTATAAACATAGCTAAAACAGTAATGGTCGCTTTATTAGCAAAACCCGAAATCGCTTCTTCAAGTGTAATTTTAGTCCATCTACTTAAGACAATTAATATCACAGGTACCGAAAGTGCAATTAAATCTATACTAATAGGTTCAAAAAAGAATAATAACATTAAAAGCACAATTAAAATTAACATGACAATCATTTCATCAGTTAATGTTGCATTTTGTACTTTATCTATATCTGTTGTGCCTTGAGCTAATATTGCAGGTGTGGTTAAAATAAGAAGTAAAATTATAATGAAAGATGCTTTCTTTAATATATCCACGTAATACTCACACCTCCTCATAAAAATTTATTATTATATTTTTAATTTAGATGTTTACTATGCTCTTGATACTTGCCTCTTTCACCACCTATCAGTTTAGGTCTGGTTCTCGCAAGTGTTACATGAGCATCTCCAATTTGTTTTAAATCTATTCTTACTGGTACAGCTACATGTTTAAGATGCATACCTATTAAAGTGTCTCCAATATCTATACCAGCATGACCGGAAATTGTCTCTACTAATACCGGTTTATCAAATATCTCATAGGCAGCTGCAGCTAGTGAACCTCCAGCTTTCTTATGTGGAATAGCATTTACAACATCTAAATTATATTTTAAGGCACACTCTTCTTCTACAACTAAAGCACGATTTAAATGTTCACAACACTGTACAGCTAAAAACAGATCTTTTTCTTTGATTATCGGTAAAATACTATTAATAATCTTTTCACCCAATTCTGGATTAGAAGCAGTTCCAATCTTATTACCGGTTATTTCACTTGTAGAGCCACCTAATACAAATATATCTCTTTGACGTAAATTAATTATATCAAGTAGTTCCGCAACTGCTTTTTTAGAATCCTTTACTATTTTTTCTATATTCATTTATAACCCTCCAAATAATATTCTCTTTTATTATTGTAACTTTTTAATAACCGTTTTTCAACATTATTGGGATATATATTAATTAAATTTTTTTAAAGCTTTCCCATCTAAATAATTAAATTTAGCACCTTGCTTAAAATTTATACGATCCATTTTGTTAAGTATCATCTGATGAACCTGTGACCAGTGTTTACCCCAATTAACAAAAAGGGTTTTATCTTCAGGCGCTCTGCCTAATAATCTCTGTACTGCTATATCAGCAGATAAGTACTCTAAAAAAGTAATTACTTTGTTAATATATTCTTCTTTACTTCCAACTTCAATCTCACCTTTTTTATACATTTCAGCAAACTGAGTATTTTCTCTAATATATAAAGCATGTAATTTAACATTATCAACTTTTAAAGCAGATAAAACTTTTGCATTTTCAATAACATCATCCCTGTCATCACCAGGTAGATTCAATATCAAGTGTACTCCTACTTTAATACTATATTTATGGGCAGTTAATACAGCATCTATAAATTCACCGAGAGTATGACGTCTATTTATATCTTTTAAGGTGTGATAATTGACCGTTTGCAGACCTAATTCTAATGTAAAGTTAACATCTAAATCATTTTCTTCGATCATCTCAGTTATTTCCCTTAAATAAGTCTCATTAATACAATCTGGGCGGGTTGAAAAACAAACTTCTACTACATCTTCTACAGAAGCTGCTTTTTTGATATGATGTTTTAATGTTTCTAAGGGTAAATATGTATTACTAAAGTTTTGAAAATAGGCTATAAATTTTTCAGCATTATATTTTTCGGCAATATTTTCTTTAAGAGAATTAATTTGTTCAACAATTTCTTTTTTATAATCAGTATTTTGAAAAACAGCCCCAGTTTCACCACAATAAAAACAACCTTCACTTCCAAGACTACCATCCCGATTCGGACAACTTACTTTGACATTGACCGGTATCTTATATGTTTTAACTCCATATCTATTTTTTAGGTGTTTTGAATACTTATAATATCTCATTAAAAATCACAACCCCTATAAATTTAGAAAAGACAGTTTTACCTGTCTTTTCAAAGAAATTAATTATTTTTTTCTACTTTTTTCTTAAATTCTTTTAGTTCAGGGAACATATATGCATAAAATTCATATAAATTATGTTTTTCATCCTTACTTTTATCTTTCATTTCCTTTTGATTTTGTCGTAAATAATCTGTAATCATATTTGTTAATTCATTAGCTTCTTCAGCAGTTAAATATACTTTATTAGTAGAAGCATAAAGATCAGTAGTATAATTCAATTCTTCTAACTTAGCTTCCGGTTCATCAAATTCGGCCAGATAGCTAAATAAATCAACAATACGATTTTCTAAATGATTAATATAGCCATGCAGCCAGTGTAAATCGTTTTTATCTAAAAACTCAAATAAAGCATTTTTCCCCTCAATTGACTTAGCAGTTACTTGTATTTTTTCTTTACCCTTATCCCCAGCTTCTTCAATTACAGTTATAAAATTATTCTTAATCATATTATCAAGATAATCATTAATCATGCCTGGTTTTTCCTGCATTTTTTCAACAAGTTCTTCTCTGGTATATACTTCATGTCCCATAGCATCTATTATATCAAGTACAAAGGGATCACCAACAAGTTCTAGCTGCTCTTTACTCTCTAAATAAAGAATGTCATCCATACTCACTACCTCCATTTGAATTAAATTAAAAAATTAGGACTCTAAATTATAATATTCTACAAAGAAAATATTTTTCCTTTAAAAAAGAGTGGGCTTTTTAGCCCACCCTTTTTAGGAGGTTAGTCAGTGATATAATTTGATGTGACCTTTGCACCTACTTTTATGGAGGAAAAAATTATTACAGCTGTAAAAGCATTAATCAAACTAGCTGGAATAACTATTGTGTAAAATAAAACTGTAAAAGGACCTGGTAATCCAAATAATAAGGCAGCTGTCCCTAAGAAAACTCCCCCACTAATTAAAGTACCTATCAAGGTAATAATGCTTACACCGATTTTATTATTAAATCTATTCATGATAGGACCTAACATAGCAAATACTATAAGGAAAGTCGCCATTTTATCAACCATATTTGCCACCTGGCCACCGGGAAAACCGGTAGTAAGAGCTGTAAAGATCCCAGTTGCTATAGCTACCAGAAATCCTAATTTAAAATCTCTTTTTATTATTATTACTATAAACATCATTGCCAAAGAAAAATCAGGTTTCATTCCTAAAAGTAATGGAGGAAAGACAGCATGTAAAATAAAACCAATCGCCACCAACAAAGAAGCCTGTACCAAATCTTTAGTATTCATTAAATTCATCTCCCTTTTATTTTTTAGTTTTTATATTTTCTACTTACTATTTACTATTTACTATTTGTTATAAAAGAGAGATATGCCACCAGGTATCCATATTAAAGTATTTTTTATGAATTATTTTTAACATAATCATAATAATCATCCTCACTACTAAGCTACTTTTTTATTATAAAATTAAAAAAAGCCCTTCACCCCAAAAGGGACGAAAGACTTGTATTCCGTGTTGCCACCCATGTTGACCAAATATATTTGGTCCACTCATTAGGAAACCAAAAGTTGAGTTCCTTCTTTTTTAACGGTAAGAAACCG
>CAYSHP010000008.1:0-61122 GCA_964430875.1 uncultured Halanaerobiales bacterium | reverse complement strand
TTTATAAGAAGATAAGCAATAATTAATTTTTAAATATTGAAAACTTATAATAAATTATAAAGCTATGAAACACTTATTATTATAGTTGAAATTAAGAGAGAGAACATTAGTTCATTACATGTTGCTATTTACTCCAATATATTATAAAATTATAAGGTAAAGTAAAGGCATTGCAGTAAAAAATTAACAACAAATGGAGATGATATAATGCCAGTATCATTTAAAAAAATAAATCGAATAACTTTAATAGTCTTAGATAGTGTTGGGATTGGTGAGCTGCCTGATGCTAAGGAATATGGAGATGAAGGTGCTAACACCTTAGTCCATACTTCAGAAGCGGTAGGTGGACTTAATCTACCCAATTTAGAACAATTAGGTTTAGGTAAGATTGCAGACATTAAAGGTATTGATATCAATTTAAAAGCAGAAGGCACTTATACTAAGATGAAGGAACAATCGGTTGGCAAAGACACAACAACCGGACATTGGGAATTAGCAGGCCTAATTTCTGAAAATCCTTTTCCGGTCTATCCTAATGGATTTCCTGAAGAAGTTATTGATCCTTTTGAAGAAAAGATTGGTAAGGAAGTTTTAGGCAACAAACCAGCTTCTGGTACTGTAATAATAGAGGAATTAGGAGCAGAACATTTAAAGACTGGAAAGCCAATAGTATATACTTCTGCAGACAGTGTTTTTCAAATTGCTGCTCATGAAGATATAATTCCAGTCAATGAGCTTTATGAGATGTGTGAAACTGCTAGAGAAATTTTGCAGGGAGTTCATGGTGTAGCAAGAGTTATTGCTCGTCCTTTTGTTGGTGAACTGGGGAGTTTTACCAGAACTGACCGCAGGAAAGATTTTTCTTTAGAACCTCCCGAAGATACAGTTATGGATAAATTAAAAGAAAAAGGTATCCCAGTTATGGCAGTAGGTAAAATTGAAGATATCTTTTCTAATAAAGGTATTACTGATTCTAACCATACTGTTAATAATATGGATTCAGTTGATGCTGTTATTGATTTTTTAAAAGAAGATAAAAAGTCTTTTATTTTTGCAAACTTAGTAGAATTTGATATGGTATATGGCCATAGAAGAAATCCTAAGGGTTATGCTAAGGCATTAAAAGATTTTGATATAAGATTACCAGAGATTATAGATAATATGAAAGAGGATGATATGCTTATCATAACAGCCGATCATGGATGTGATCCAACCTTTAAAGGTACCGACCATACTCGAGAGTATGTGCCTCTATTAGTATACGGTGAACAGATTAAAGAAGATTATAATTTAAAACAAAGAGAATCATTTGCTGATGTAGCAGCTACAATTGCCGAAACATTTAATTTAAATAATTTTAAAAGTGGAGAAAGTTTTTTAAGCAATATTAAAAAGGGGGATAATAATGATTCATAAAATTGATCAAGCTGCTAACTATATTGAAGGTGAAATTAATATAGAACCTGAAGTAGCTTTAATTTTAGGTTCAGGTTTAGGAGTATTAGCGGAAGAGATTGCTAATAGAAAAATTATTAAATATGAAGACATTCCTAACTTTCCAGTTTCTACAGTAGAAGGACATGCTGGACAGTTTGTTGTAGGAACTTTAGAAGGCAAAAGAGTAATGGCTATGCAGGGGCGTTTCCATTACTATGAAGGATATGAAATGCAGGAAATTGCTTTACCGATTAGAGTGATGTATAAATTAGGAATTGAAAACCTAATTGTAACAAATGCAGCTGGCGGGATAAATCGTAACTTTGATCCTGGTAACTTTATGATTATTCAAGACCATATAAATTTGATGGGGGATAATCCACTTAAAGGTGATAATATAGATGAATTTGGTCCTAGATTTCCTGATATGTCTGAAATATATAATGAAGAGCTCAGAGAACTGGCCGAAAAAGTGGCAGTTAAAAATAAGATAAATACAGTAAAAGGAGTCTATGTTGGCTTGGAAGGACCTAGTTATGAAACTCCTGCTGAAATAAGATATTTAAGAGGAATTGGAGCTGATGCAGTTGGTATGTCTACAGTTCCAGAAACAATAACTGCTAATCATATGGGTATGAATATATTAGGTATTTCCTGTATAACAAATATGGCAGCTGGAGTATTACCTAAACCACTTGACCATAAAGAGGTAATTGAAATAGCGGATAAAGTTAAACCTAAGTTTTCAACTTTAATAAAAAGTATTTTAAAAGAAATGTAAATCTGGAGGTTTAAACATGAGAGCGTATGACTTGATTTTAAAGAAAAGAGAAGGCAATGATTTAACTAAAAAAGAAATTAACTTCTTAATTGAAGGTTTTACAAAAGGGGATATACCCGATTATCAGATGTCAGCTTTTGCGATGGCTGTCTATTTTAATGGTATGACTGACCGGGAAACAGCTGATTTAACGATGGCTATGGTTGAATCTGGTGATCAAATAGATTTATCAAAAATAAATGGTACTAAAGTTGATAAGCACAGTACCGGTGGTGTGGGGGATACTACATCTTTAGTATTAGTTCCTTTGGTTTCAGCAGCCGACATTCCTGTCGCCAAAATGTCAGGAAGAGGTTTAGGCCATACCGGTGGTACAATTGATAAACTAGAATCAATACCTGGCTTTAAAACAGAACTAAGTATGGAAAAATTCATTAATAATGTTAACAATTTTAAAGCTGCAATTGCTGGCCAAACCGGTAATCTAACCCCTGCTGATAAAAAGTTGTATTCACTTAGAGATGTAACTGCTACAGTAGAATCAATTCCGATGATAGCTAGTAGTATCATGAGTAAAAAAATAGCAGGAGGAGCAGATGGAATAGTTTTAGATGTAAAAGTAGGATCCGGTGCTTTTATGAAAACAAAAGAAAAAGCAAAAGAATTAGCTAAAATCATGGTTAATATCGGACAACACCTCGGTAGAGATACAATCGCTGTTTTAACCGATATGGGACAACCTCTAGGTTATGCAGTGGGTAATAATCTAGAAGTTATTGAAGCTATTAATACACTTCAGGATAAGGGTCCTAAAGATTTAACAGAACTTTGCCTTACTTTAGGTGCTAATATGTTAATTCTTGCAGGTAAGGTAGATAATTTTGATAAAGGTTATGAAATTTTAAAAGATAAGCTTGCAAATGGAGAGGCTTTTGAGCAGTTTAAAAAACTAGTAGAAAATCAGGGTGGAGATGTCAGTTATATTGAAAACCCTGATAAGTTTAAAAAGTCTAACCATGTTTTTGAAGTAAAAGCAAAAAGTGAAGGTTATCTAAACCAATTAAAAGCCCTTGACATTGGATTGGCTGCCATGTTAGTAGGGGCCGGCCGTGAGAAAAAGGGAGATAAGATATTAAATGAAGTAGGTGTGATTTTAAATAAGAAGTATGGTGATTATGTAAATAAAGGTGAAATAATTGCCAGATTGCATTATAATAAAAATGATGAAAATTTAAAAGAAGCTAAAGATAAGTTAACAAATTCATTTGTGATTAAAAACGAGACACCTCAGCCTAGAGATTTAATTTTTGAGATAATAGATTAAACTTTCTGATGACAGCAAGGAGTGAAATTAATGAGTAAATTTGATGGTGAAAGACTCCCAATTGATATCTTTCAAATTGATAAAGAACGCATGAGACGCGGCTGGTATTCTGATGTATACTTTAGAAATGTAAGTAGGATACTTACCAAATTATCAGAAGAAGGCTATAGGTTTAAAGATGAAGATATCGGTAATTTAGAAGTTGAGATGCAGATTTTTCCTAGAAGACAGCCCTTTTGTATTTTAGGTGGAATTGATGAAGCTCTTTCCATCTTGAAAACATCGACCGGCTATGAAAAAGAAAATGGGGAGTTTGCACAAACCTATGATGATTTAGAAGTTTTAGCCTGTCATGATGGTGAAAAAGGCTATTATAAAGGGAATCCGGCTCGAGTTAATCCGGTGATGAAAATAAGGGGTAGATATAGAGACTTTGCTCATCTTGAAACTCCTATTATTGGTTCTTTAACAGAAGCCTCTCGTATAGCTACTAATGTTTATCAGGTTATGGAAGCAGCTCGGGGTAAAGATATCCTATTTTTCCCGGCTCGTTTTGCCCATTATAAGTTACAGGCTTTACATGGTTATGCCTATTCTTTAGGTGTAAATGCTTATAATGAAGATTATGGACAAAATATGACCCGTTATGTATCAACTGATGAACAGGGAGCCTGGTGGGGAGGTAAAGGTGGTGGCACCATAAGCCACTCCTATATTGCCACTTTTTTGGGTGATACCACCGAAGCAATGCTGCAGTTTTCTAGATTAATGCCCAAAGAAGTAAATAGGATTGCCTTAGTTGATTTTGATAACGACTGTGTGAGTACTACTTTAAAAGTACTTAAAGCGATGTTTGATAGATATATTGAATTAAAAGAAGCCGGTAAAAAGGAAAAAGCTTCTAAATATAAATTATTCGGAGTTAGGCCTGATAATTCTTCTAGTCTAAGAGATAAAAGCATTGAACCCCTTGGTGATAAGAAGTTAGATAATGGTGTTAATGCCCGTTTGGTCTTTAAGTTAAGAAAAGAAATCGATAGAGCCTATAAAGACTGGGTTTTAAAGGAAAACAGAGTTACCGAAGCCAAGAAATTCTGTGAAGATGTAAAAATAATTGCCACAGGTGGCTTTAAACCTAAAAAAATTAGAGAATTTGAAGAATCACAAGTACCTGTAGATATCTACGGGGTTGGCAGCTGGCTGCTTTCAAATAGTTCAGTAGAAGGTACTAAAAATGATTTTACAGCTGATGTTGTCAGGGTTAAAAAAGATGGGGAATGGATTGATATGGCCAAAGTTGGCCGTAAAGCCTGTGATAATGACAGTTTGGAACGGGTTACTAAATATTAATAGCTAATTATGGGGCTGATTTCATGGATTTAATAATATCACATGAAAATACTGATATAGATGGTTTAGCAGGCATGATTGCTGCTTCTAAGCTGTATACTGATTCCAAAGTTGTTGTCTCAGAGAATATGACTACTTTAGCTCAAAGATTTCTTGCTTTATATAAAGATGAGTTTGAGATATCAAGATATGATGAAATAGATTATAGTCAAATAGAAAGAGTAATTGTAATTGATACCCATGAATATGATAGATTAGGAAAACTTATCGATTTAATTGATTGGGATCAGGTGGAAGTAATAGTTTATGACCATCATCCTCATCAGAATTTGGACTGGATTGATATAGATTTATCTGAAAATGTTGGTTCAGCCACCTCCATAATTGTAAACAGATTAAAAAGGGAAAATATTAAATTAAATAGACCAGAAGCGACCCTGTTTGCGCTTGGTATTTCAGCCGATACAGGTAACTTCATGCATCTAAATACAGAATCAGAAGATCTAATTGCCTTTGCCTATCTTTTAGATATGGGAGCAAATAAGAAGGCAATTAATGAATATCTTTTAGAAACACTTGATAAAAATCAAAAAAGAGTTTTTGAACTTTTAATAAAACACAGAAAAGATATTAAGATTAAAGATAAAGATATTACTTTATTTACCTTAAAATATCCACGTTATGTTACAGGTTTAAACAATGTGGTTGAAAAGATCAAATTACTTTATCAGCTTTCAGTTGTTTTTGTCTTAGTTGAAATGGAAGGGAAAGTAATAATAATCGGCCGTAGTAGTGATGAAAATGTAAATTTGGAAGAAATATTTTCAGAATTAGGCGGAGGTGGCCATTCCGGAGCCGGTTCTGTTTCTTTAAAGACTGACTTAGAAATTGCGCGTAATAAATTAGAAACCGCTATCAGAGATAAAATCAAAGTAGCAGTTAAAGTAAAAGAAGTTATGCATAAACCAGTTAAGGTTCATGAAAGTACAAAGTTAATCAATGTCAAAGATAAAATGAAAGAGCAAAATATTACAGGGGTTTTAGTTGCTGATGATCAAAAAGAAGTAAAAGGTATATTTACTACCAGAGATTTAAGAAGGTTAAATGATGAAGATGAACTTTATAGAGTACCAGTTAAAGGCTATATGACTAAAAAACTCTTTTTTATCCAGCCTGAAGATACTATTCATAAAGCACAAGAGAAGATGGTAAAAAAAGATATTGGACGTTTGCCGGTCCAAAATAAAGAGGGGCAAGTCATTGGCATTATTACGAGAAGAGATATCTTAAATCAGTATTATGAAGAAGAGACTGAAAATCAAAACCAAAATCGATATGTGAGTTCTTTAGTTTCTATTACACCTGAAAAATTAAAAATAGCAGAAAAATTAGATGGATTACCTAATGAAATAAGAAAAATTTTTAAAAATATCGGCAAGATTGCCCAGGATAAAGATTCGCGTGTCTTTTTAGTAGGAGGTATGGTTAGAGATCTTTTACTAAACAAAGAAAATAAGGATTTTGACTTTGTAGTAGACGGTGATATAGAAGGTTTAATCAAAAAAGTTGCGGATAAATATGAAGTAAAATATAAATACAATGAAAACTTTCAGACCGGAAGTATGGTTATTGATAACCAATATGATTTAGACTTTGCAGTTTCTCGTAATGAGTTATATACCCATCCTGGTGCCTTACCTAAGGTAAAAAAAGCAGATATATTTGATGACTTATTTAGAAGAGACTTTACAATTAATGCTTTAGCGATTGCTTTACATCCTGCTGAGTATGGCTATTTATATGATTTTTTTAAAGCCAGACAAGATGTAGAAAATAAGTTGTTAAAAGTTCTGCATCGGTTTAGTTTTTTAGATGACCCTACTCGTATCATACGGGGGATTAGGTTGGTACTTCAACTTAATTTAGAAATAGAAGGGGAAACCAAGGCTTTAATGCAGGAAGCAATTAGATTAAGTCGTTTTTCTGATGTAACCTTTCCCCGGATCTATAAAGAACTAAGATTTTTATTTGAAGAAAATCCTGGGGCTAAATTTATAGAACTTTTAAGGGAGATTCCTTTTTTAAGACTGCTCTATGATGATTATAAAATACCGGTCAATATAGAAAACAAATGGGAACGGGCTGAGAGATACCTTGCATATTTTAGAAATAATAATTATAATATAAAAAAGTGGCCGGTCTACTTTTCTTTGATCTTAAAAGATATTCCCCGTTCTATTATTGAGCGTTGGTCACTTAATTTAAAAGCTAAAAATATTATATTATTCAAGCCAGAGAATTATGATGTAGATGAAATTATTAATAGTTCAGGTAGAGTTGATTTATATAACAGATTAAAAGATTTTACAAATGAAGAATTAGTCTTAATGTTAGCAGAATATGAGAGTGAAAAATTAGAAGAAAAGATATTTTTCTATTTAGAAAATATTTCAGATATTGATATTTTAATTGACGGCAATGATCTAATTGAACTTGGGTTTAGAGAAGGACCGATTATAAGTAAAGCGTTAAAGTTAATAAAAAGACAGGTTTTAAAAGGCAACTTACAGACTAGAGAAAAGCAGATTATATATTCAAAAAAATTAAAGAAAAAACTTGAGAGGAAGTAAAAAGATGTCAAATATAATGGAACTAATTTTGGTAATACCGGTACTATTATTATCGTTATCTATACACGAGTATTCGCACGGTTATGTTTCATATTTATTAGGAGATCCTACTCCAAAACAAAATGGAAGATTAACATTAAATCCAATTGCACACCTGGATTTAGTTGGTAGTTTAGTATTGTTAATAACTAGAAGAATTGGTTGGGCAAAACCTGTACCAATCGATCCTAGATACTATAAAAATCCCAGAAAGGGACTAATGATAGTGGGATTTGCAGGACCAGGTTCTAACTTGATTTTAGCTATAATATTTGCTTTAATCTTTAGAACAGTTATGGCCTTTGCCAGTATAAATTCTGTGGGTGCAATTGGAACTCAGGTTAGTAACCTTCAATATGTAATTTTAAGATTTTTAATTCTCGCTGTTATTGTTAATTTGAGTTTGGGATTTTTTAATTTACTACCGATACCACCCTTAGATGGTTCTAATATCTTAAGGGGATTAATCCCTAGAAATTTAGATAAGTATCTCAATAAATTACAGGGACCAATTGGGATGGTACTACTTTTAGTTCTTGCTTATACAGGAATCTTATGGGGCATGATAAGTCCTTTTGTTAACTTCTTTTTAGGAATATTAATATAATAACTAGTAAGGTGGAAAATATGGATTATGAAGTTCAACTGGATGCTTTCCAGGGACCGCTGGATCTTTTATACCAGCTGGTCAAGAAAAAGAAAATAGAGATCAGTAAGATTTCCTTAGCTAAGATTACCGGTGAATACTTAGATTATATTGATGACCATATAATGGATTTAGAGTATACCAGTGAATTTTTAGTAATTGCAGCTGAACTTGTTGAAATAAAAGCCAAGTATCTTTTACCAAAAGCTGATGATGAAGATGATAAAGAGGATGAAGAAAGTCTGGTAGAAAGATTAAAAAAATATCAATTATACAAAGAACTTTCTTTTGTATTAGCTGATCAATTTGAAGTCAGAAGAGATGTATTTGAAAACAATACATCTTTAGAAAGATATAGAAACTTTGAAGAAGAAGTTGTGATTGATGTTAATTTAAAAGAAATAAAAGAGATGTATTTGAAAGCGCTTTATTCAGATAATGATTTAGAAGATGATGATATTGAAAAAGTAGAACATATTATAGTAGAGAAAATTAAAGTAGAAAAAAAGATTAATGATGTATTAGATATGTTAGATAAGTATAATAAACTTGAATTTTATAAATTGATTGAAGACCACAGTAATATTATGGAGATTGTGGTTACTTTCTTAAGTATTTTAGAGTTAATGAAATCAAATAAGGTAAAAGTCTTACAAAAGCAACTTTTTTCACCGATTGAGGTTTCATTAGCTTAAAGCAGGTGATATAATGAATATAGAGAATTTAGCAAGATTAGAAACTATAATATTTGTGGCAGAAAAACCGGTTGGTATAGATAAATTGTCAAGAGTAATGGATATGAAAATATCAAATATAAGACCTTTATTAGAAAAATTGCAGAATGAATATTCCAAAGAAAGCCATGGTTTTGAGCTAAATAGTTATGATGACAACTATGTATTTGAAACCAAAAAAAAATACAGTGATCTTATCCTAAATTTCATGAATATCTCAAAGCATAAAAAATTAAGTCCAGCTGCTTTGGAAACTCTTGCTATTGTAGCTTATGAACAACCTATTACCCGCCGAGAAATTGAATCAATACGCGGGGTAAATGTAGAAAGAACCCTATCAACCTTAGAAAAATATGACTTGGTAGAAGAAAAAGGCAGAAAAGAGACGATTGGTAATCCAATTATTTATGGGACCACCACCATTTTCTTACAAAAATTTGGTTTGGATGATATTTCTGATTTACCAAAAATTGAAGATATCGACTATCAAAAAGTATTTGAAGATGAATAATTAATGTAATTAGAAAAGGATAATAAATATGGAAAAATTTAGTAAAAGAACCTATAATAGTATTTCGGAATTTATTAATGATATCAAATTTATATTCAAAAATCGTAGTAAAATTAAGGCTCTTGATAACGGTCAATTAATTAATAAAGAATTTCAGGAACGTTTAATGTTGGCTGTCACAGCTGTTAATGGGTGTCGCTATTGTTCTTATTACCATACTAAAATAGCTTTAGAGGTTGGCATTTCCTCACAAGAACTTGCTCAACTTTTAGATGGATCATTAATGAATTCTCCAGAAGAAGAAAAGATTGCTTTACTATATGCACAACATTGGGCTGAACAGTCCGGCTATCCTGAACAAGATTTTATAAAAAAGCTTGCAAAAACCTATGAAAAAAAGCAAGTTGATGCTATTAACTTGGCAATTAGAACGATTAATTTTGGTAATTTAATGGGAAACACCTTTGATTATTTTCTGTATAAGATATCTTTTGGACATTTAGGTACTTCCTAACTTATTATTTAATAATTGTAAAATAATTGGATGAATGATAGTTATTGAAGTTAAGCACTAGAAAACCTGACGGGTTTGACCCGTGGAGCGTCAAAAAATCGTACAAACTTTTATTTTATAAACAAGGAATATTTTAATTTTTAAAGAATATTATAATATGCTAAGAAAGGATGTAAATAATGGAACGCCTTCAAAAAGTTATGGCTCATGCCGGTGTAGCTTCTCGTAGAAAGTCTGAAGAAATTATTGCCGAGGGCCGTGTGAAGGTAAATGGAGTTGTAGTTACTGAAATGGGTACCAAAGTTGACCCAACAGAAGACACGATAGAAGTAGATGGGGAAGAAATTGAAAAAGAATCAAAAATATATTTAAAATTATATAAACCTAAAGGTTATGTGACAACTGTGAACGACCCCCAAGGCAGAAAGACAGTTATGGACTTAATACAAGGTATTGACAAAAGAATTTATCCAGTTGGTAGATTGGACTTAGACAGTAGTGGTTTGTTACTTTTAACCAATGATGGTGATTTGACTTATAAGATCACACATCCTTCCCATGAATTGGATAAAGAATATATGGTAGTAGTAGATGGACTGTTAAATGAAGATGAACTCAAAAAGTTTAAAAACGGTATAGTATTTGATGAAGGAAAAACTTCACCTGCCAAGATTAAAAAGGTAAATCAAGACCATAAAAATACTACCTATGAAGTAATTATCCATGAAGGAATGAATAGACAGATAAGAAGGATGTTTGATATCTTAGGATACCAAGTTGTAAGTTTAATTAGAGTCAGAATTGGAAATATTTCATTGGGAAGTTTAAAACCAGGCGAGTATAAAAAAGTTAGTAGAAAAAAACTACAAAATCTATTAAGGTTATAACATATACTCTAATGTAGTATAAAACAAGGGGGAGTAATCACATGGAAACTTTAAAAGTTTCAGGTTCTTCTGATCCAAAATCTGTAGCAGGTGCGATTGCTGCAGTAGTTCGCGATGAAGGCAAAGTAGAGTTGCAGGCAATAGGAGCTGGAGCAATCAATCAAACAGTTAAGGCTATCGCAATTTCTAGAGGTTATGTAGCACCTTTAGGAATGGACTTAATTATGATACCTGAATTTATTGAAATAGATGTGGACGATGAGGTAAGGACTGCGATTAAATTTACAGTTTCACCCAGAAGACAATAAAAATATATACTTTTTAATATCGACTCTGGGCCTATCCTTTGCATGGGATAGGTTTTTCTCTTGTAAATAAAGTAATAATTTGAGGTGAATGGATTTGTTTTTAAAAAAGGTAAAGATTAAAGGATTTAAATCTTTTGCAAATACAATAAATTTAAAGTTTAATATACCAATAACAGCGATAGTAGGTCCTAATGGGAGTGGTAAGAGTAATATTGTAGACGCTGTTCGCTGGGTTTTAGGTGAACAGAGTGCTAAAAACTTACGAGGCTCTGAAATGGCTGATGTAATATTTGCTGGTAGTGAAAAACTTCCGCCTGCTTCTTCGGCTGAAGTTTCCCTGTTTTTAGATAACTCTTCTCGGATTTTAGATATTGAAACAGATGAAGTAAAGATATCACGTGAAGTAACTAAAGATGGTTCTAGTGACTATCTAATTAATGACAGCAAATGTAGGTTAAAAGATGTTAATGAACTGCTGATGGATACCGGTTTAGGCAATAATTCTTATTCTATTGTGAGTCAGGGTAAAATCACACAAATTATAAATTCTAAACCTGAAAATTTAAGAGAACTCTTTGAAGAGGCAGCTGGAATCAGTAAACATAAGTCCCGTAAAAAAGATGCTGAGCGAAGATTGGAAAATACAAATTCTAATCTGCAGCGCATTAAAGACTTAGTTTGGGAGTTAGAAAAACAGTATGAAAAAATTAAAAAAGATGCCAAGAAAGCCAGAGAATACAAAAAGTTAAAATCAGAATTAGAAGAAATTGAAATCAACCTCTTGCTTGATCAACATGAAGAATTAGCTACCTCTTTAGACGAATTAAAAGAGAAAAAAGATGACTTAGAGACAAAAATAGATAAAAAAGAAAGTATAAATAACAATAAGAAAGATAAATTACATAAGAAGAAAGAAAAATTGCGTGATTTAGAGGTTTCCTATGATAATAAAAAAGATGAATATTACCGATTAAAAACTAAAAGTGATGAAGTTAAAAATAGGGTTAATATTATTGAAGAAAGAAAAAATAATTTACAAAGAGAAAAAGCTGAATTAAAAGAAGAACTTAAACAGCTGAAAACTAACTTATCAAATAAAAAAGAAAGTCTTACTAATTTAAGAGAAAAGTACAAAAAAGAACGTACAAAACTTGATCTTTGGGCGGAAAAGAAAGACGGAGTTGAAAAAGATTATGAAATACGAGTTGAATATCTAAAAAAGTTAAGGTCAGAGTTAAATAAATACCGCGAAAATTTGATTGAAGAAAATGTGGATATTAATCAGTTAAGACGTGATTTTGATAAATTAGAGGAAAAAATAAAGTATAAAGAAAGAGTATTATCAGATCAAAGGGACCAAAAGGAACAGATCTTAAAATCGAAAGCCCAATTAACAACCAAAGTTGAAAACAATCAAAATTTACAGACTAAAACCGTTAATAAAATAAATGAAACCAAAGAAAGTTTAAGTGAGATACAATCTAAATTAACAGATTATCAAGAAAAATATGATGAATTAGAAAACGAATATGAAGATATTCAGGATGAACTATATCAGAAAAAATCCCGTAAAGAATTTATTGAAGATCTAAAAAAAGATTATTCCGGCTTTTATAAAGGTGTAAAAAATATACTTAAAGAAGATGAACGTTTTCCTGAAATGTACGGGGCAGTGGCGGAACTAATCAATGTTAAGAAAAAGTATGAAACTGCTATTGAAACTACTCTGGGTAATAAGCTACAAAATGTAGTAGTAGAAAATGATAATACAGCCAAAGAATGTATAGATTATTTAAAAGAAAATAATGGTGGGAGAGCTACCTTTTTACCGATTAAATCTATAAAGTCTTATGGAAGGATTAATACTAAGCAATTTGCTTCTAAACAGGGTTATCTAGGTTTAGCAATAGACTTTGTTGATTTTAATGATAGGTTTAAAAAAGTTATGGAGTTTTTACTTGGTAACACCATTATCTCGAAAGATCTGGAGGCTGCCATTGATATATCTAATATAATAAATAAAAAACATAAATTAGTAACTTTAGAAGGGGATTTAATCTATCCTGGTGGTTCTGTTTCAGGTGGTAGCAGGCAAAATAAAAAGAATAATCTTTTAAGTAGAGATAGAGAAATGAATGAATTAGAAGAAGAAATTGCAAAATTAAATGAACAAGTTGATAAAATTGTAAAAGAAGGTTTAACAATAAAAGATGAAATAGAAAGTTTAGAAAATAAGAGAGCTGATTTAAAAGATAATTATCAGAAATTAACATTGAAACTTGAAAACTTAAAAGAAAATGAAAAAGAATTAACAGAACAATTAGAAGAAGTAAAAAAAGAAAAGAATAACATAGAAACTAAGCTTGAAAAAGGAATAGACGAACTTAATACTTTAAAAGATGAAAAAAATAATTTGAGCAGTCTTTTTGAAAAAAACAGTCAAAACTATGATGAAGAAAAAGATATTATTAATCAAAAACAAGCAAAAATTGATAAAATAAGTGATGAGATTGAAAATTTAAGAGAGAAATTAACCGATGTAAGGGTTAACTATGCAACTCAGCAGGAAAAATTAAAAAGCTTGAATAAAGAAAAAAGTAATTTAGAACAAACTATTGAGAATAATAAAACAAACCAAAACAATAAAGAAAATAGAATCCAGGAAATAAAAGAAGAGTTAAAGGAATTAGCAGATCGCAAAGTAAAACTTTTAGAACAAAAAGAAGAATTTGAACAAAAAGTTAAACAGGCTAAAATAGAATTAGAAGAAATGGATAAAAGATTAAAACAGCTGCGTGACGAACATGAAAAATTAGAAGAAGAAGTTGAAAGGCTAAATGATGAACTAAACAATAAAAAAGATAAACTCCATGAGATAAATCTTGCTTATACCAGAAAAAAAGATAAAACAGAAAGTATTGAAGAAAGACTGATTAATGAATATAACTTTGATATTAGTGAAGATGAATATGCACAAAGAGAACAAGTAGAAAACCGTAAAGAAGTTGAAAAAAGAGTCAAGGAATTAAGGAATAATATATCTAAATTAGGTAGTGTAAATTTAGGTGCAATAGAAGAATATGAAGAATTAAAAGAAAGATTAGATTATTTACATGAACAACAGGCTGATTTAGAAGAAGCAAAAGAATCCATAATAAATATAATTGAGCGAATTGAAGAAACAATGATGGATAAATTTAAGAATTCCTTTTATCAAATTAAGGAAGAATTTGAAAAAGTATTTGTAGATTTATTCAATGGAGGTAGAGCAGAACTTAATTTAGTTGATGAAGAAGCTTTATTAGAAACTGGTGTAGAAATTATAGCCCAACCACCTGGTAAAAGGCTAAAAAAATTAACCTTATTATCTGGAGGGGAAAGGGCTTTAACCGCAATTGCTTTAGTTTTTGCACTTCTGAGGGTAAATCCGAGCCCATTTTATATCTTAGATGAGATTGATGCTCCCTTAGATGATGTAAATGTAGTTAGGTTTTCTAACTTCTTAAAGGAATACACCGATTTTGCTCAGTTTATTGTGGTAACACACCGCAAACATATGATGACAGCAGTTGATAATATTTATGGACTAACTATGACCGATAAAGGAGTAACAGAGTTAGTTTCCTTAAACTTAAAGGAACAAATTCAATAGTTAACAGGAAGGAGAATAATATATAATGTCTATATTTAAAAATGTTGAAAATAATGAAGAGGAAGATAAAGGATTATTTAAAAAATTAAAGGACGGCTTAAATAAAACCAAAAATGGAATTTTTGGTAAGCTAAACGACTTATTCACTGGTGGTAAAGAACTTGATGAAGAATTCTTTACTGAATTAGAAGAAGTATTAATCCAAGCTGATATTGGTGTTCACACCACCATGAAAATGATAGATGATCTAAAAAAGAAGGTTGAAAAAGAAGAAATAGAAGATACAGAACAGTTCTACAGTGTTTTCAAAGAAGAACTAAGTGAATTTTTACAAGAAGAAGAGGGTGGCATAAAACTAGAAGATGGCTTAAATATCATCATGGTAGTGGGAGTTAATGGTTCTGGTAAAACCACTACTATTGCTAAAATAGCCAGTAAATTTAAAAAACAGGGTAAAGAGGTCATGATTGCTGCTTGTGATACATTTAGAGCCGCTGCAATAGACCAATTAGAAGTTTGGACAAATAGGCTAGGCGTAAGGTTAATTGCCCAAAAAGAAGGTTCAGATGCCGCTGCAGTAGCTTATGACGCGATTCAATCTGCTAGATCTAAAGATGCCGATGTCCTTATCGTTGATACTGCTGGTCGACTTCATACTCAAAAGAATTTAATGGAAGAGTTAAAAAAGGTAAAAAGAGTTATTTATAAAGAAGCAGAAAATGCTCATAAACAAATATTATTGGTTTTAGATGCTACGAATGGACAAAATGCTATTTCTCAGGCTAAATTATTCCATAAAGCAGTAAATATAGATGGTATTGCTTTAACTAAACTGGATGGAACTGCTAAAGGTGGAGTTGTGATCGCAGTAAAAGATGAATTAGGTATACCGATAAAATTAATTGGAGTGGGAGAAAAGGAAGATGATTTACAGGTCTTTAAACCTGATATATTTGTAGATGCTTTATTCTCTTGAGGAATTTGCGAAGCAAATAATCACTATTATGAAAGAAATCATGAAGGCTGTTAAATTTTCTTTACCCCAAAATCAGAATAAATGAGGATGATATGTAGGTTAAAATAGTAAAATCAAAAAGATTGACCCAAAAAGAAAATTTAGTAAAAAAATGGTGAAAACCCTTGGTATTATTGATATAATGTTAATTGAAGAAAAAACAAAATAAACAAAAACCAAGGAGGTCTCACCTATGGCTAATATACCACAAATGAGTCTTTTTGACTACCGTGAAATTGAAAAGTTAGGAGATTTGAGAGGTTAAGACTTGTTATTGAATATCTTCCCGATGAAGATTTTATGCGGCATCTCGAAAAAGAGCGGGGTAAAGGAAGAGATAAATAACCGATAAGAGCAATGTGGAATTCTTTGCTGGCCGGGATAGTATACGAGCACGATACGATAGCAAGCTTAAGGCGAGAGTTATCTCGAAATGGTCAACTAAGGAGTATGTGTGGATTTAAAAACAGTGAAACTCCTCCACCCTGGGTTTACAGTCGTTTTTTAGATAAATTAATGGAGAAAGAACATCAAGAGTATATTGAAGAAATATTTAATAACTTGATAGAAGAGTTAAAGGAATTATTGCCCGATTTCGGAGAGAAGTTAGCCGTAGATGGTAAAGCGATTGAAAGTTATGCTAATCCCCATGATTATGATCAAGATGAAAAAGAGGAACTTAAAAATGACAGAAGAAGGGATTTAGACGCTAAATTCGGTCGCAAAGATTATTATTATAAAGATGAGCACGGCAATAAGTATGAAACTACAAAAAGATGGTTTGGCTATAAGTTACATTTAATAGTGGATGCTGAATATGAATTACCAGTCTCATATAAAGTAATCACGGCGGAAAAGGGAGAAAGTCCAATTGCGCATGAGATGATAGATGAATTAAAACAAACTCATCCTGATTTAAGAGGAAAATGTAAGTATCTGCTGGGAGATCGTGGCTATGATGGCGGAAAATTAATAAAAAAATGTTGGGATGAATATAGAATTAAACCCATAATAGATATCCGTGACATGTGGAAAGATGGGGAAGATAGTAGAGTATTAGAAGATGAGGAAAACGTAGTATATGACTACTGTGGTAATGTTTACTGTTACGATCCGGACACCGGCTTAAAAAAAGATGGCCTATGGGGGTTTTGAAAAAAAGCGAAACACGTTAAAACAGCGATGTCCAGCTGACCATTATGGTTTAAAGTGTCGGGGAAAACAAGAATGCCCTGTCTCGGGCAGTATACGAATAGATTTAGAAGAAGACCGGCGGGTCTTTACTGCAGTAGCAAGGCAAAGTTATAAATGGGACCGCTTATATAAAGCGAGAACCTTGTTAGAAAGAGTCAATAGCCGTTTAGATGTATCATATGGTTTTGAGAATCACACCATCCGGGGACTGGGAAAAATGCAGTTTAACTGTTCACTGTCTTTGATAGTGATGTTAGGAATGGCAGTCGGGCGAATAAAAGAAAAACAGATCGAACATATAAGAAGCCTTGTTAAGTCTGCTTAATTAAGAGTTTAATAGATTTTTAAAAAGATTATAATTTAAGTAGGGTGGTCTGTCTCTTTTTAGTTGAAATTATAGATATTTAGAAGTTCAAAATCCTTGGTAACGTAAAATAAGTAAATTTTTAAAAAAACAGAAGATTTTTTCGGGAATATCTCTAACTTTATTAATAAAAAATGTTACATCGCAAAAGGCTTTCTCTTAACTAATCCTTGACAACTCCTTTTATATAAGTTATAATATGCTCTGTGAAATGGTGTAAAGTAAAATTACTTAACAAGCTTGGTGATAAAAAAATGCTTGATAAAACAATCGAAATCAGCATGCTTTTTGATTATTATGGAAAGCTATTAACTGACAAACAGCAAAAGATTATTGGACTTTATTATTATCAGGATTTATCACTTGGCGAAATAGCAGAAAATTTAGATATAAGTAGACAAGGGGTTTATGACCATTTAAATAGAGCAGAAGATACTTTAAAGTCCTATGAAGATAAATTACAGTTGGTTAAAAGAAATAAAAAGAATATTGGTATTATAAATGAATTAATAAATTATATAAAAGACGATGATGATATTAATAAAAAGACTAAAAAATATTTATTAGATAAATTAAAAGAGATGAACAAAAATATTTAAGCTGGAGGTACAGTTTTAAATGATATTTTCTGGTTTAGCTGAAAAACTGCAAGATACATTAAAAAAGTTGAGCAGTAAAGGAAAACTGAATGAAAAGGATGTTGATGCTGCTTTACGTGAGGTTAAGTTAGCGCTTCTTGAAGCAGATGTAAACTACAAAGTTGTAAAAAACTTAATTAACAATATTAAAGAAAGAGCAGTAGGTCAGGAGGTAATGGAAAGTTTAACTCCCGGCCAGCAGGTAGTAAAAATTGTTAATGAAGAACTTACTAAATTAATGGGAGGTCAGCAGAGTGAAATTGAAATTTCACCTGATCCGCCAACCTTAATTA
This sequence comes from uncultured Halanaerobiales bacterium, assembly GCA_964430875.1. GTDB lineage: Bacteria > Bacillota > Halanaerobiia > Halanaerobiales > M55B127 > M55B127. The sequence goes on along the minus strand of CAYSHP010000008.1, from coordinate 42,805 downwards.
TGTTGGTAGGTTTACAGGGTTCTGGCAAAACAACTACTGCTGGTAAATTAGCAAAAATGTTTAAAAAAGAAGGGAAAAACCCCCTCTTGGTAGCTGGAGATATATACAGACCAGCAGCTATTAGACAGCTGCAGGTCCTTGGAGAACGTCTTGAGATTCCAGTATTTTCAATGGGTGACAAACAAAATCCAGTTGATATAATAAAGGCAGGTTTAAGTAAAGCAGAGTCAGCTGGCAATGATATAGTTATCTTGGATACAGCCGGTCGCTTACACATAGATGAAGAGATGATGGATGAACTACAGGATATAAAAACAAATACTGACCCAGATGAAATTCTATTGGTCGTCGATTCAATGACAGGTCAGGATGCAGTCAATGTATCAGAAAACTTTGATGATAAGCTTGGTATTGATGGAGTTGTATTAACCAAGCTAGATGGTGATGCCCGTGGTGGAGCAGCTCTATCTGTAAAAGCAGTAACCGGAAAACCGATTAAATTTATTGGTACTGGTGAAAAGTTAGATGACTTTGAACCATTCCATCCCGATCGAATGTCAGACCGTATATTAGGGATGGGTGATGTTTTAAGCCTTATCGAAAAAGCTGAAGAAGCAATTGACAAAGAAAAGGCTAAAAAGTTAGAAGAAAGATTAAAAAATAATCAATTCACCTTTGAAGACTTCTTAGATCAATTAGAACAGTTAAGAGATATGGGTCCACTGGATCAGATTATGGGAATGATTCCCGGTATGAGTGGAGCTAAACAACTGAAAAACCTACAGGTTGATGAAAAACAGTTGGATCATATAGAAGCGATTATCAATTCTATGACTAAAGATGAAAAAGTAGATCCTAATATAATTAATGGTAGCCGCCGCAAAAGAATAGCAAAAGGTAGTGGTACCAGTATTCAAGAAGTTAATAGACTATTAAAACAATATAGAGAAACTAAAAAGATGATTAAGAAGTTTAATAGTGGCAAAGGTAAAGGTTTAATGGGTAAAATGGGTAATATGAATCTACCCTTTTAATCTATAAATTATAAAAGTATACACTGTAATTATTTCAAGGAGGTGAATGTTAATGGCAGTAAAGATTAGACTGAAAAGAATGGGTAAAAAAAGGAGTGCATCTTATAGATTAGTGGTTTCTGATTCCCGTAATGCTCCAATTGGTAAATTTTTAGAGGAATTAGGATATTATGATCCTACAACTGAACCAGAAACCTATAAAATTGATGAAGAAAAAGCTCTTAAATGGCTAAACAATGGTGCTAAACCATCGAATACTGTTAAGAGTTTATTAAAAAAATCAGGTATTTATGAGAAATTTTTAAATCAGGAAAAGTAAAAAGGAGGTTACTCCTGTGGAAGAATTAGTTGAAGTAATTGCAAGAAATATTGTAGATAAGCCAGAAGAAGTAACAACCAACAAGATAGAAGATGGCAATACAACTGTGGTTGAACTTTCTGTTGCTGATGATGATATGGGTAAAGTAATCGGTAAACAGGGGCGTATTGCCAGAGCTATCCGTAAAGTGGTTAAGGCTTCTGCTACTAAAGAAGGCAAAAAAGTTGAGGTCAAAATTAAATAGTAAATGGTGGTAAAAAAATGGAAAAGTTAATATCACTTGGTAAAATAACTAAAAACCAGGGTAATAAGGGTGAAGTAAGAGTAGCACCTTTTACTGATGATTTAAGGAGATTTGAGTTCCTTGAGGAGGTAATATTAGTAAGCCCTGATCAACAAAAAAAGGTTAGAAAAGTAATAGAAGATATTTGGCTTCATAAGAACTTTGTAATACTTAAGCTTGAGAATATAGATGATATTGGTGAGGCTTTAGAGTATAGAAATTATGAAGTGAAGATAAAAGAGGATGATCTATTACCTTTAGCAGCTGATGAATTTTATGTTGATGATCTAATCGATGCTACAGTTATTTTACCTGATGAAAAAGTACTTGGCAGAGTTTTAGATGTTATTGATACTGGGGGCACAGATATTTTAATTATCCAAGGTGAGACAAAAGAATATATGATTCCAATGAGTAAAGAATATATAAAAAAGATAGATATTAAAGCAAATGAAATATTTATTGATCCGGTCAATGGCATTTTAAATTTATAGGCTTTGGGGTGTAAGAAATGAGATTTGATATTTTAACATTATTTCCAGAAATGTTTGCAGGCCCCTTTTCAGATAGTATAATTAAAAAAGCCAGAGAAAATGATATTATAGACATAAATTTAATTGATATTAGGGATTATACTACTGATAAGCATAATACTGCTGACGATTATCCATATGGCGGTGGGGCTGGTATGGTCCTTAAAGTCGAACCAATTTATTATGCACTACAGGATATAACAAATGATTTCAATCAGGACTCTACAAATATTTTATTAACACCTCGTGGTGAACAGTTAGACCAAACAATGGTTAAAGAATTAAGTGCAGAAAAAAGGTTGATCTTAATCTGTGGACATTATGAAGGCGTTGATGAGAGAATAAGAAATAATTTTGTGGATAAAGAAGTTTCAATAGGTGATTATGTACTTACTGGTGGAGAAATACCAGCAATGGTATTAGTGGATGCTGTTGCTAGAATGTTACCCGATGTATTAGGGGATGATGAATCCAAAAAAAATGATTCATTTTATAATGGAATTTTAGATTACCCCCATTATACCAGACCAAGAGAATTCAAAGGTATGTCTGTACCTGAGATACTATTAAGTGGTAACCACCAATTAATTGATAGGTGGAGAAAAAAGGAAGCCTTAAAAAGGACTTATTTAGTAAGACCAGACTTACTTAAAAACACAAAATTAACTGAAGACCAACAGGAACTGCTGCGAGAAATCAAACAAGAAATTGAGGGAGTCAACGACAATGAATAAAAATGTTTTTATTGCACTACTACATCATCCTGTATATAACAAAGATGGTGATGTAATAACTACAACAGTAACTAACTATGATTTACATGATATTTCACGGGCAGCAAGAACCTATGGTGTAAATAAATACTATGTTGTTAACCAGTTAAAGTCTCAACAATCTTTGGTAAAAAGAATGAGAGACTACTGGACAAGTGGTTTTGGAGCTGACTACAATAATACAAGACACGAAGCCTTTAAGGAAATGGAGATTAAAGATACCTTAGAAGATACCATTAAAGATATAAAAAAGAACACAGGTGAAAAACCAACCCTAATTACAACCAGTGCTCAAAAGAGTAAAGAAACCATTTCTTTTGATGAATTAAAAAAAGAAATGCATAGTTCTGACAAACCCTATTTAATAATATTTGGAACTGGTTGGGGGCTTACAAAAGAAATTATTGAAAAATCAGATTATCTGTTAGAACCAGTGACAGGTAATACAGATTACAATCATCTTTCGGTCAGAAGCGCTGCTTCTATTATAATGGACAGGCTTTTGTCCTAAAAAATATATTTCTAATACATGTTGCTGAAAGGAGGTCGACAAATGAATATTATTGATAACATAAATAAGGAAAGCATGAGAGACGATATTCCAGAATTTATAGCTGGAGATACTGTGAGTTTACAGATAAAAGTAGTTGAAGGTGGTAAAGAAAGACTACAAAAATTTGAAGGTGTAGTAATCTCCCGCAAAGGTAGTGGAGTTACTGAAACCTTTACCGTAAGAAAGTTTTCTCATGGTGTTGGTGTAGAAAGAACTTTCCCAGTCCATTCACCTAGAATTGATAATTTTGAAGTACTCAGAAAAGGTGATGTTAGAAGAGCTAAATTATATTATCTAAGAAAAAGAAAAGGTAAAAAAGCTCGCATCAAAGAAAAGAAAGAAAAAAGAGAGATATAATGACTTTAAAGGGGTGAGGGATTTTATCCACCACCCTTTATTTATTATGGGAGGCAGAATTAATGAATATATATCCCGGCCATATGGCAAAAGCTAAAAGGGTTTTAAAGAAAAATTTAAAGAATGTAGATTTAGTTATTGAAGTTTTAGATGCCAGGATTCCCTACTCCAGTCATAATAAACAGTTAAAAGAGATTATTGAAAACAAAGAAAAAATTATAGTATTAAATAAAAAAGATTTGGCTGAACAAAAATATACAGATGAGTGGCAAAGTGTCATTAATAAAACAATTAACTGTGTAAAAGTTAATGCAGTCAAAAAATCTGGTATTAAAAATTTAATAAATCTCATGGAAGAAAAGCAAGAAGAAATTAATAAAAAAAGAGTCCAAAAAGGTATTAAAAGAAGACCGGTTAGGGCTATAATTATTGGGATGCCTAATGTCGGTAAGTCTGCCTTAATTAATGCAATAGGTGGCAAATCTTCGGCTAAAACGGGAAATACACCTGGTGTTACCAGAGGTAAACAGTGGATTAGAGTTACCGATAACATCGAACTTTTAGATATGCCGGGGATCTTATTTCCAAAAGCTGAGGATGAAGATATCGCTTATAAGCTTGTTTTAACTAATGCTATAGACTTAAAAAAAGTAGATACAGAGATGGCTGCCTATAGATTATTAAAGTATTTAAATCAATTAGACAGATTAGATGTAGTAGAAAATAATTATGGTATTGAGATCTTTCAGGGAGAACACCCCTATGATATCTTACCTAAGATCGGTAAAGTTAGAGGTTGTTTAATGAGTGGCGGTAAAATCGATAGAAATAGAGCCGCAAAACTTTTGGTTAATGATTATCAAAACGGGAAATTGGGACGAGTTTCATTAGAAAAACCAGGAAGTGATCATTTTGAATTTTGAAGAGATGACTATAAAAGAGATTAAAAATTTCATTGACGAGTTTGATAATATTAAAAAGATCGATAATGGTATTATTAATAAGCTAAATTCTGACAGCCGCAAAGGTGTTAATAAGATTGCAAATAAAATTATAAAACAAAAAGAAAAAAAGCAAGAAAAGATAAAAAAATGGCACCAGCAAAATGAGCATCTATATAATCTGCAAAAAGAGGGCTATCGTTTAGTTGCCGGTATTGATGAAGCAGGTAGAGGTCCTTTAGCAGGTCCAGTTGTATCAGCTGCGGTAATATTAGATACTGATAATCCCATTTTGGGATTAACTGATTCTAAAAAGTTGAGTTTAAAAGAACGTGAGAGACTTTTTGACATCATATTAGGTGAAGCTGTTTCAGTAGGATTAGGTATAGTAAGTAATACTATTATTGATCGTTTGAATATTCATCAAGCTACCTTTTTAGCAATGAGAAGGGCTGTGCAAGACTTAGAAAAAAGACCAGAATATTTATTAATTGATGGTAGTTATAAAGTACCTGATATTAACATCACACAAACAGCTATAGTTAGTGGTGATTTAAAAGTAAATTCTATCAGTGCTGCTTCTATTATAGCCAAAGTTACTAGAGACCGAATTATGGATGAATTACATAATAGTTATCCTCAGTATAATTTTTTAAGTAATAAAGGTTATGGAACTAAAGAACATATTGATGTAATTAAAAATACTGGACCCTGTCCGTACCATAGATTTTCTTACAAAGTAGTAAATGAAAACAAAAATAAGTGAGTGATTTTTAATGAATACTAAATTTTTAACACGTGCCGCATTAATTGCAGGTCTGTATGTTATTATTACTTATATCTTATCTCCGGTTAGTTTCGGTCCTTTACAGTTTAGAGCTGCTGAGGCTTTAACCGTACTTCCCATCTTATTTCCCGAAGCAATTCCTGCCCTTTTCTTAGGAGTACTACTTTCTAATATAATTGGCGGATTAGGTATGGTAGATATTATAGGTGGTAGTTTAGTAACTCTACTCGCAGCTTATTTAACCTATTATTTTAGAGGTACTTTTTTAGCTTACTTAAGTCCAATCATATTAAATGGTTTTTTAATCAGCATTTATTTACACCTACTTTTTGAAATTCCTTATTGGATAACTGTGATACAAATTTCAATTAGTGAAGCCGTAGTTGTTTTGTTATTGGGTTATCCTTTAGTTCAGGTCTTAAAAAAGCGTTTTGACTTCAATCAGCATAATTTGTAAATCTTGCATTAAATAAGAAATTAAGTTATAATTTAAGTATAGATAATTAAATATTATGGGAGGGATATTAATGTTAAGTGAGAAGATGGAAGAACAGCTTAATGAACAAATAAATGCAGAAATTTTTTCTGGATACCTCTATTATGCAATGGAAGCTTATTTTGAAGATGAAGATTTAACTGGTTTTGCAAACTGGATGCATATACAGGCTCAAGAAGAATTATTACATGCTCAAAAATTCTTTGATTTTATAAATGAAAGAGGAGGCCGAGTTAAGTTAGATGCAATAGAAAAGCCACAAGTAGATTGGGATTCTCCATTACAAGCATTTAAAGATGCCTATGAGCATGAAACAAAGGTAACTAATCGAATAAACAAACTATATGATTTAGCTGTGAAAGAAAAAGATCATGCAACTGCTTCATTCTTAAAATGGTTTATAGATGAACAAGTTGAAGAAGAAGCGTCTGCTGATGAAATAGTTAATAAATTAGAAAGAATTGGAGACTCTGGACACGGAATATTCATGTTTGATAGTGAATTGGGAAACAGAACCCTAGATACAGCTGAATATGCAGATGAAAGTGAATAAAGAGATAATAAAATTTAGTATATGTCATGAGTTTCAATTTTTGGAACTCATGGCATATTTTTGTCTGAATTAATTTTAAATATTATCTGGAGGTAATTAAGATGGGCTTATTTGACAAAATAAAAAGTATTTTCACTCCATCGTCTGATTCAAAAATTGTAAAGATTTTTGTGAAAGATAAAAAATGTGGTAATAAGATAAGAGTTGTCCTAAGAAAAGGTTATGATATTCAACGTATTTATAATGAAGAGGCTGAGGGGAAATATAAAATTCATAAAGTGATAGTTTGTGATAAATGCTATAGCAATGTAGTTATAGATGTTAAATTTGATCGCAACTATAATATTATTGATAAAAGCATTGAAAATGGTGAGTTTTTAACTGAAGAAGAATATTTAGAAGAACAATAGTTTTTTTGGAGGTTTCTATGTTATTAAATTATCCGAACACATTAACAGTAGTCAGATTACTACTTATCCCCGTATATCTATATTTTTTTCTGAGGGGAGAATATATATTAAGCGGAGTATTTTTTTCGCTTTCTGGTATTACCGATTTTTTAGACGGTTATCTGGCTCGAAAATACAATATGGTAACAGATTTAGGCCGGCTGCTTGATCCCTTAGCCGATAAACTTACCTTAATAAGTATATTAGCAGTTTTAATTTATATGGACTTATTACCAAGAGTTATTACAATTACTTTATTAACTAGAGAAGTTTTTGTTTTATTTGGATCTGGTATTATGTATCTAATGGGCAAAGATTTAATTGAACCTACTTGGTTAGGGAAAATATCAGTCTTCTTATTATATGTAGCTATTGCTGCTAGTTTATTAGATGTTAAACTTTTTAATATGATCTTATTTTATGTTGTAATACCGATTAATATTATCTCTGCTTTAGACTATATCCGTAATGCTTACAAAAAAATGTAACTAAAAGGGGATAAAAATGAATATTTTACTAAAAGATATTAAAAAAATATATAGTCCTGCAGAAAACTTAAGTGAGTATAAACATATAGAAATAGACGGTAAAAATATAAAGAACATCATAAAAGATGATAGTAAAATTAAAAATGATTATGATAAAGTAATTGATTGTAGTAATATGGTTGCAATGCCAGGATTAATAAATACTCATACTCATAGTTCAATGTCTTTACTTAGAGGTTTTGCTGATGATTTTAAATTAGATAAATGGCTTAATGATAATATCTGGCCGGCAGAAGCACAACTAACTGAAGAAGATATATACTGGGGAGCAATGCTAGCGGTAGTTGAAATGATAAAAACTGGTACTACTGCTTTTGCAGATATGTATTTCCAAATGGATCAAGTAGCTCAAGTTGTTAAAAAATGCGGTATTAGAGGCATTTTAAGTGAAGGTTTAATTGAAGAAAATGATGGTTTAGGAGGTCTTAATGCTTCTGTAGATTTTGCTTTAAGATGGCAGGATAAAGCTGAAGGTAGAATCAAAACTACACTTGGCCCTCATTCCCCTTATACATGTAGTGCTGACTATCTGGAAAAGATAAGGGATAAAGCTGTACAAAATGATTTATTAATACATATCCATATAAGTGAAACAGCTGATGAAATAAGTTTTATGGATGATAAATATGGATTAAGTACAGTGGAACTATTTGATAAAATCAATTTATTTGATGCGAAAGTTATTGCACCACATTGTGTTCATTTAACTGATAATGATATTGATATACTGGCTGATAAAAACGTGGGTGTTGCCTATAATCCGGCCAGTAATATGAAATTGAGCAGTGGAATTGCTCCTATTAAGAAGTTGCTGGATAAAGGTATAAATGTTTCTTATGGTACAGATAGTGCTGCAAGCAACAATAATCTTGATCTTATTGAAGAGGCTAGAATGGGTTCTTACCTGCAAAAAGTTGCTACTAACGATCCAACTGTTTTACCTATTGAAGAAAACATTAAAATGCTGACTAAAAATGGTGCAAACACTTTGGGCATAAAACAATTAGGAGAGATTAAGGAAGGTTATTTAGCAGATATAATATTAATTAATATAAAAGATCAAGTACATCAATACCCTTCCTATAATTATCTATCAAATATATTTTATGCAGGTAATGGTAATGATGTGGACACTGTAATAGTTAATGGTGAAATTATAATGGAAAATAGAAATTTAACAAAGATAGATGAACAAGAAGTATATGATAAAATAGAACAGTTAACACAGAAATTTTGTTAAAAAATAGAAGGGAGTGGCTTTAAGTGAAAAAAGGTTTTAGATATTTATTTTCAATAATATTCGTGGCCTTTATTGTATTTTTAATTGCTATATTTGCAGGCGCTAACTTTTTTACAGAATGGGCCTGGTTTAATCAACTTGGTTTTTTAAAGGCATTTTTATTAATGTTCTTTTCTAATTTTGGTTTGCGAGTATTAATCGGTATAATTTTTGCTGTTTTTGTTTTTATAAATCTGTCTTTTACAAAGAAAATATTTTATAAGTACTTTAAAGAGGAAAAGGTGGAAAAGGAAAATGTAGAAACCCTTTTTAAAGACGAAAGTCAGGGGTTTTTAAACTGGTTGAGTAAGAAGAAATTGAACTGGTTATATGTTTTAATCAGTTTAATATTAGGATTTTTATTTAGTTCGGTCAGTTCTGAATTATGGAAAATAGTACTGAAATACTTTAACCAGACCCCATTTGGAACCAGTGATCCTATCTTTGGTAGAGATATTGCTTTTTATGTATTTAGCCTACCATTTTACAGTTTTATTAAAGAGATGGGTATGGTTTTAATTGTTCTTACAATCATTGTAATTGGAGTAATTTACTTTATAGCTTCAGGTATAAGTTCCTTCTCTGAAGTGAAAGTAAAACTTTCTAATCGTGCAAAAAGCCATATTACAATTCTGCTTTCAATATTCTTGTTATTGAAAGCCTGGGATTATAGATTAGCAATGTATGAGCTTTTATACTCCTCACGTGGGGTAGCATTTGGTGCTAGTTACACCGATATAAATGCAAATTTATTAGGCTTAAGAATATTATTTTTCATCGCAATTGCTGTTGCAATTGGACTTTTAATTAGTTTATTTAAGAAAAATTACAAATTATTAGCCTGGGGACTTGGTTTATGGATCGTAACCTCCCTTATTTTTGGAGGACTTTATCCGAGTTTTGTTCAGAGATTCCAGGTAGAGCCAAATGAAATTGCTAGGGAACGTCCTTATATAAATCACAATATACAAATGACCCTAGATGCTTATGGTCTGAATGATATTGAAACAACTGATTTTGATGTTGAAGATGGATTAACCTATGAAGATTTACAAGAAAATGATGAAATTATTAAAAATATCAGGTTATGGGACCATAGACCATTATTAACTACCTATAATCAGATTCAGACTTTAAGACAGTACTATGACTTTCAAAGTATAGATGTGGATAGGTATTATATTGATGGAGATTTACGTCAGGTAATGCTTGGAGCCAGAGAAATGAATCAGGACCTTTTATCTGGACAAGCCCAAACCTGGATTAATAAAAAGTTAAAATATACACATGGTTATGGAGTTACTATGAGTCCAGTAAATATGGTAAGTGGAGAAGGTTTGCCAGAATTTTTCATGAGTGATATTCCAACTAGAGTTGAAGTTGATATTCCTTTAGATAATGCCTCTATTTACTATGGTGAGAAAACAGATGAATATGTAATTGCTAATACAGATTCTACGGAGTTTCATTACCCACAGGGAGATGAAAATGTATATATTAATTATGATGGAACTGGTGGAGTTCCAGTTGGTAGTTTAATTAGAAAATCAGTTTATGCTTTAAGGTTTAGTAACCTTAAGTTTCTACTGAATGATGATATTAATGCTGATAGTAGGATTATGTACCATAGAAATATTAAAGAAAGAGTGAGAAGAGTTGCTCCTTTCTTACAGTATGATAGTGACCCTTATTTAGTTATTACAAAAGGTAGATTGTTTTGGATTCAGGATGCTTACACAACTACAGATAGATATCCTTATTCCCAGCCTGTTAGAGGAGTAGGTAATTATATTAGAAACTCTATTAAGGTTGTTATTGATGCCTATAATGGTGATATGAGCTTTTATGTAATAGATGATGAGGATCCAATCGCAAAAACCTATCAAAAAATATTCCCTGAGTTATTTGTGGATGGGGAAGAGATGCCAGAAGATATAAGAGCTCATATTAGATATCCAAAAGACTTATTTAGTATCCAAACTCAAGTTTATGCAACTTATCATATGAGAGATCCGGTTGTCTTTTATAATAAGGAAGATGTCTGGAACATTCCCACTGAAAATTATTCGGGAAACAGTATTCAGATGGAACCCTATTATATTACAAGTAAGTTACCCGGCAGCGATAAGTTAGAATTTATTTTAATGCTGCCCTTTACACCGGCAAATAGAAATAATATGATTTCTTGGATCGCAGGTAGGTCTGACGGTGAAAATTATGGTGAATTGTTAGAATATCAATTCCCAAAAGATACTCTTGTTTTCGGTCCTAGTCAAATTGAATCAAGAATAGATCAGGATTCAGAAATATCCCAAAGACTTTCTCTATGGAGTCAAAGAGGTTCACAGGTAATAAGAGGTAATCTGATAGTTTATCCAATTGAAAGATCTATATTATATGTTGAACCAATATATCTACAGGCTGAATCTGGCGAAATTCCAGAACTTAAAAGAGTTGTAGTAAGTTATGGAGGTCAGATTGTAATGTCCGAAACTTTAGATGGAGCTCTTGCTAAGATATTTGGTAAGGCAGAAGAAGTCTCAGAAGAAGTACCACAGCAAGAGGGACAACCATCTATCTTGCCTGAAGATATGCAAGGATTAGCCAATCGGGCTTATGAAATTTTCCAAGAAGCTCAACAGGCTCAACAGGAAGGTAATTGGTCTGAATATGGTAAAAAATTAGAAGAATTAAATGAAGTTCTAAATGAACTAAATGAACTGGGTGAAGAAACAGTTGAATAAACTTGAAAGGATATTATATGCTAAAAACAAGTAAATTCAATGAATATAAAACAGAAAATGATATAGATGTTTATATAAATAATACTGATAAATTCAAAACTAATTATATACATCTTGATATAGTCAGACCTTTGTCGACTGAAAAGGATGTATCTAAAAACGCCTTAATACCATATATTCTTTACCGCGGCTCAAAAAAATATCCTACAAATCAAGCTATATCACATCGATTAGACGATATGTATGGGGCTGATTTAAATGTATCAGTTGCCCGCCGTGGTGAAAATCAACTACTTAGATTTTCAGTTGAAGTAATAAGTGATAAATATGTAGATGCAGCTGAAAGTCTTATTAAAAAAGCAATTGATTTCCTATATGAATTAGTTTTTAGTCCTTTAGTAGTTGATGGTGAGTTTAAAAAAGAATATATTAAAAAAGGACAAACCTTTTTGAAGGAAAAAATATTATCCTTAAAGAATGATAAAAGTAGTTATGTTATTGAAAGATGTTACCAAGAGATGTGTAAAGGGGAAGATTTTTCCCTTTACACCCTTGGTTCTATTAATGGTTTAAGGGAAAGTCAAAAAGAAAATTTATATAAGTATTTTCAAAAAATTCTATTAGAAAGTCCTATAGAACTTTTTGTAATTGGAGATATAAATAAACCAGATGATCTTTATCAGTATATAAATAACAAATTTATAGATAAGAGAGATAAAGAACTACCTTTAAATAATACTTTTATAAAAACTGAAAATTTTAGGGAAAAAGAGCTAGAAGAAGAGGATGAAATAACCCAATCTAGATTTTGTGCTGGGATTAGAGTTCCGATAACTAGAAGTCATCCACTTTATTTTGCTCTTATTGTATATAATGGAATGTTAGGCGGCTTTAGTCACTCAAAGTTATTTACCACTATTAGAGAAGAAAGAGGTTTAGCTTATTATATAAATACACGCTTAGAATCAACAAAAGGTTTAATCTTAATTAATGCCGGTATTGATGTAGTAAACTATCCTATTGTGAAAGAAATTATCATAGAAAAAATTGAAGAAATGAAAGCCGGTAATTTTTCAACTGAAAATATAGAATGGACTAAAAAGAAATTGATTAATAGGTATAAAACTTTAAGTGATAATAACCATAGTATTGTGGATGCCTTTTTATTAGGATTAATTAACGGAAAGAAAGATTCCTTAAATTATGTAATAAATTCTATCAAACAGGTAAAAAAAGAAGATATAGTTAAAGTAGCCAAAAAAGTAAACTTAACAACATATTATTTACTCAAGCCAGGAAGTGCTTAAATATGATATATAAAGATTTTAGTAATATTGATGAAGAGTATTATGAAAAAAGGCTGGATTCAGGTTTAAAAGTTGTTTTTATTCCGCGCGAAAGGTTTAATAAAAAACATGCTATTTTATCTGTTGAAGCTGGTTCTGTTGACTTAAAACTAAAAGATTTAAATGATGAGATTTATGAGTATCCTAAAGGAATAGCTCATTTTATGGAGCATATTTTATTTGAAAATAGAGAAGGAAGTATCATAGATAAGTTTTCAAAAATAGGTAGTAGTGTAAATGCTTATACTGGTTTTAATAATACTAATTATTATTTTAATACTACAAGTAATTTCTTTGATTCTTTAAAGTATCTATTTGGATTTGTATTAAATCCTCATTTTGATACAGATCGAATTAATCATGAAAAAAATGTAATAAAACAAGAAATAAATATGTATCAGGATAGCCCAAACTGGCAATCCTTTTATCAACTATTACAATCTTTGTTTTATAAATATCCTATTAAAAATAATATTGCAGGAACTCAAAAGAGTATAGAGAAAATAAATAAAAAGACCCTAATAGACTTTTTTGATAAATTTTATAGTTTAGATAATATGACTTTAATTGTTATTGGTGCGATTAATTCAGATAGATTATTTGATTGGTTAGATAAAAATATTACTATCAAAAGAAATCAAGATTTTTCTTATGAAAAATTATATCCTGAAGAACCAATGGGCATACGATTAGAAGAAAAAGATCTTGCGATGAGTATATCCAGACCTATCATCAGTTTAGGATATAAAGAAAATAGTAGATTTGAGAATAAAGAAAAAATAATAAAACAGGATATGTTAACCAATATGATATTAGAGATGATATTTGGGAAAAGCAGTGATAACTATCATGACTTATATAATAAAGATCTAATTGATGAAAACTTTTCCTTTAATTATATGAGAGAGAAAAATTCGGGCTTTGCAAAAATTTATGCTGAAACAAACTCTATCGACCGGACTATAAATGGTATCACAGAGATTATTGATAATTGGGAGCAAGAAATTGATAATGAGAATTTTGAAGTAGTTAAGCATAAATTTATTGGCAGATATTTCCGGTCTTTAAATTCAGTTGAAACTCTTTCTTCTCAGATTATTAAGTATCTTAAATTTGAACAAAATTATTTGGATATAATAAAAATGATAAAAGATATTAAGTTAGATGAAGTAATCAAACAGTATAAAAACCTTTTACAAGAAAAAGAACATGTGAAAATAATTATTAGAAAAGTTCATAAGTGATAAATCAAATAGTTCTTGAAAACTTTTACCATTGGTGTTATAATCACAAGAAACAATAATGGGAAGGGGTGATAATTGAGTATTTAGTAGTAGAGTATTATTTATTATTCATTATTATTGTTTTTTAAGAGAATATTGTTTAAAAAGTGAGTATTAAAAAGTTTAGAGAAGAAAGGAGTAGATAGTAGATATGCAAAGAGATAGATGGAGTAATCGAGCAGCTTTCGTACTCGCAGCGATAGGTTCTGCAGCTGGTTTAGGTAATGCTTGGCGTTTTCCTTATATGGCTTATTCAAATGGAGGTGGAGCTTTCTTAATTCCCTATTTTGTTGCTTTACTTACCGCAGGGATACCTCTTATCGTATTAGAATTTGCCATGGGGCAGAAAACACAGAGAGGTGCACCCGGAGCTTTAGCTAAAGTTGGAAGAAAGTTTGAAGGCTTTGGTTGGTGGGCTGTACTTTCTGGTACAATTATAACCAGTTATTATGCTGGAGTTATGGCCTGGGCCTGGGACTATTTAGCTGGTTCCTTTACCTTAGGTTGGGCTGAAAATGCAAGTGATTATTTTTATAATTCAGTTCTTAAAATTTCTTCAGGGCCTGGTCAATTAGGTGGATTTTCAATTCCCGTTTTAATTGGTTTAGTCATTACTTGGATTGTAATCTATTTAATTCTTAGAAAAGGTGCTGAAAGTGTTGGTAAGGTAGTTTTGATAACCGTTCCATTACCTGTTCTTTTAATGATTATATTAATGTTTAGAGCTGTAACTCTACCAGGTGCAATGGAAGGTATTAATTATTTCCTTGAACCTAATTTCGCAATGTTGACTAATTTAAGTGTATGGATTGATGCATATTCTCAGGTATTCTTCACTCTTAGTTTAGGCTTTGGTATTATGATTGCCTATGCAAGTTATATGCCTGAAGATTCTGATATAATTAATAATGCTCTTATAACTGTATTTGCAAACTCAGGCATTAGTTTTCTAGCTGGTATTGCAGTATTTGGTACCTTAGGATATATGGCGCAAACTCAGGGAGTACCTATTTCTGAAGTAGCTACTGCTGGGGTTGGTTTAGCTTTCGTTGTTTATCCAAATGCGATTTCACTATTACCTGGTGGTTCATTCGTGGTCGGATTTTTCGGTTTTGTATTCTTTGCAATGTTACTTTCTTTAGGTATCGATTCAGCCTTCTCAATTGTTGAAGCAGGTGTAGCAGCCCTTAAAGATAAATGGGGAGGAACTAAAAGAACAGTTACCTTATTTTATAGTATCTTCCTATTTGTTGTAGGACTATTATTTGCAACTCGAGCAGGATTATACTGGCTTGATATCGTTGATCATTATGTAAATACTTATGGACTTGTGGTAGCTGGTTTAGCTGAATCAATAATTATTGGTTGGTACTATGATCCTGATGAATTGAGAGGTTATTTCAATTCTGTTTCTGAATATCAGTTCGGCAGCTGGTGGAATGTAATGATTAAATATGTAACACCGATTATGTTAGTTGTTCTATTAGTTAATGAATTAATTGCTGATATTGGAACTCAATATGGAGGATATGAACTTAAATATCTCATCTACGGCGGCTGGGGTGGAGTAATCGGACTATTACTTGTTGCTTCATTTATCCTATCACGTCAAAGAGGCTTAGATGACGCCGAAGTTTAAAAAAATAAGTATTTAGAAGGGAGTAATTTTATGAGTGGATCAGCAGTTGTAATGTTGATATTTGCTTGTGTAGTACTTTACGGAGGACTTTTTGTTACTTTAAGAAAGGCCATAAAGTCCAGAAAAAAAGAAGATTAATTAATAAACTTAAAGGGGCCGAGTTTTCGGTCCCTTTTTTAATCAAAAAAAGAATGAGTGGTATATATGTTAAAAAGTATTGAAATCAAAGAAAAATTTAAAGAAATTGGTTTTGATTTAATAGGGATTACAAAACCAGAGTTAAAAAAAGAACTAGTAAAAGATTTTGTCAAAAGATATAAAGAAGATGATTTACCACCTTTTATACATAATGAAATTGATAGTATTTTAAATCCTAAAAAATTACACCCCTGGACTCAATCAATTATTGTAGTGGGGCTCTGCTATGCCCAAAAGGAATTAGATAATTCAGATGGTTTTATATCTCGTTATACCCGAGGCGAAGATTATCATATTGTAATGAAAGAAAAGATTGAAGTTGCCTTAGATTATTTAAAGGATATATATGATAATTTGCAGTATTCATTTTATATTGACAATGGGCCTGTTTTAGAAAAAGCATTAGCCCAGCAAGCTGGTTTAGGTTGGATTGGTAAAAACACCTTATTAGTTAATGAGGATTATGGTACATATATATTTTTAGGTGAGATTTTTTTAAATAAAAAGTTAAAATATGATAAAAAATCACAAAATAAATGTGGTGACTGTACAGACTGCCTTGATAACTGTCCAACTAATTCTTTAAATAAAGCTTATTATTTAAACTATAGAACTTGTCGCAGTAATCTTACTCAACAAAAGGGTATCTTAAATGAAAAACAGGAAAGATTGATAGCTAACTGTATATGGGGTTGTGATGATTGTCAGATAGGTTGTCCATATAATGAAAATATTCCCAAGGGATTACACATGGAGTTTGAACCAAAAATTAAAGGAGATATAGTTGAAATATTGAAGTTTAATAAA
This sequence comes from uncultured Halanaerobiales bacterium, assembly GCA_964430875.1. Lineage (GTDB taxonomy): Bacteria > Bacillota > Halanaerobiia > Halanaerobiales > M55B127 > M55B127. Next base: position 25,883 of record CAYSHP010000008.1, on the reverse strand, counting down.
AAGAACTTTCCAAAAAAATGGTTAAATACTGCTTTAAGTTGGCGGGGGATGCGTATAATTCAAAGAAATGCCTTGATAGCGATTAATAATTTAGGGAAAAAAGAAGAGAAGTATAGAGATGTTTTACTAACAAAGATTAAAGATTCTTCACCGATTATTAGATATTATGCTTATAAAGCATATATTAATTTGGGTTTTAATTTGAATCTTATTAGAAATGATATAAAACAGGAAAGAGAAATTGATGTAGAAAAAATATTAAAGAGGAAGTGAGAATATGCCTACTATTGTTTATAATAACACTGAATACAAGATTTCTCATAAAATAAAGGTTTTAGAATTGTTATCAGAAATTGATATAGAAGATAAAGAATCAATTATTGGAGTTAAAGTTAATAATAATTTATTAGATTTAAATTATGTAATAAAAGAGGACTGCCAAGTTGAATTTGTAAAAAATGATACACCCGCTGGGAATAGATTTTATAAAAGAAGCCTGTTTATGTTAATGGCTAAGGCAGTTTATAAGATTTACGGTGATGAAATATTAAATATTGAACATTCTTTAAGTAATGGGATTTATTGTGAATTAAGTGATAATAATGTATTAAGTAAGGCAGAGTTAGAAGATATTTCTGATAAAATGAAGGAAATAGTAGAAAAAGATTTTACTATTAAAAAACATATGATGGATAGTGAAAAAGGTCTTGAAATATTAAGAGACCAGGGTAATGAAGAAAAAAGTAGAATCATAGAACAAAGGAAATTAGATGAAATAAAGTTGTATGAATTAGATGGCTATTATAACTACTACTACTACCCGATGGTACCTAGTACAGGGTATTTAAAAAACTTTAAATTACATTACCATTTTCCAGGTTTTGTTTTACTTTATCCACCTATAAATAAGCCTGATAAAATTGAAGAATTTATTGATCAGCCGAAACTTGCTGACATATTTTATGATTATGAAAAATTAGGTGATATTTTAGAAGTGGGTTTTGTACCTGATCTAAATGATCATATAGAAAATAATGATTATGGAGAATTAATTCGTATTTCAGAAGGCTTACATGAAAAACATATTGCACATATTGCCGATGAGATTAATTCCCATAAAGAATTAAAAAGAATTATCTTAATTGCTGGTCCATCCTCTTCGGGCAAAACCACTTTTACTAAAAGACTATCTACACAGCTTAGAATAAATGGTTTAAAACCAGTATCTATCTCAACTGACGATTATTTTGTAAATAGAGATAAAACACCTGTGGATGAAGATGGCAATTTTAATTTTGAATCATTACATGCAATTAATTTAGAACTTTTCAATGACCATTTAGTGAGATTAATGAGAGGAGAAGAAGTTAGACTACCTAAATTCAACTTTAAAAAGGGAATTAGAGAAGATAGTGGCCGGGTTCTTAAGTTAAGTTCTGACCAACCAATACTTATTGAAGGAATTCATGGCCTTAATAATAAATTAACTGAATTTATTCCAGAGGACCATAAATATAAAATATTTGTTAGTGCTTTAACTCAGTTAAATATTGATAAACAAAATAGGATTCCTACTTCAGATACTCGTTTGATTAGAAGAATGGTTAGGGATAATTTGTATAGAGGGCATTCTGCCCTAGATACTATAGAGATGTGGGGAAGGGTTAGAAAAGGGGAAGAAAAAAATATATTCCCCTATCAAGAAAATGCCGATGTAATGTTTAATTCGGCTTTAATTTATGAATTAGCCGTATTAAAAAATTGTGCGGTACCTTTATTAGAAGAAATTAAGGAAGATAATCCGCATTATTATGAAGCCAGAAGATTGTTAGAAGTATTAGACTGTTTTAAAAATATGCCTTCTGATGATATACCCAAAACTGCTATTTTAAGAGAGTTTATCGGGGGTAGTGCATATAGATAATATAAGAGATTATAATTAATATAAATATTTAATTATTAAAGATATAATTTTCTAGTACTTCCTTAATACCATCCCAGTCTTCAACCCTAAAAAGGAGTTCATTGTCTTCAATATCTTTATTGTGGTATTTATCGACTAAAATGACTGGGATATTTTCTTTAATTATTTCTCTTGTATTTGCTTCATTATCTTCTATAAATAGTTCTATATTTTTTTTCACTGCTAATTTAGCTTTTTGATCTTCATGGTATAAATAATCATAATTTACTTGGTGTTGTTCTAACCATTTTATAGTTAAAGGTCTAAACTCACTGTGTCGGGCAGTTATTAGATAAATTGTATGACCTTTTGATTTAATTTTATCGATCATATTTTTAGCACCGGGTGCAATTTCAACGCTCGAATAAATTTCATGTAGTTTATTGTTAAGGAATTCTTTTAAATCTTCTAAAGGAATATCATATGCTTCTGTAAAATTATAAACATCTTTTTTGCGAGTAATTTTGTCTTCAAAATAATTATTTAATGCCCTTAACCAGATATTTTCTTTGCCTTTTTTCTCATGTGTGATAACACCATCAATATCTATTCCAATATTCATTATTATGCCTCCTAAATTTCAATATATGCTCATATTATGATATAATTTTTTTAGATACTAAAAATTATTTTAACATTAATTCAGTAAGATTTCCAGAAAGGAGAGGGTAACTTGGATAAAAATGTCGAAAAAATAATAAATTATTTTAAAAAAAAGTATCCAGATCCAGCTACAGCTTTAAATTATGAAACTCCATTTCAACTTTTAATTGCTACTATAATGTCTGCTCAAACTACAGATAAACAGGTTAATAAAGTTACTGAACAATTATTTCAAAAGTATGAAAAACCCAATGATTTTGCAAAGTTAAATGTTAAAGAACTCCAAAAAGAAATTCAATCAATTGGTTTATATAAAAATAAAAGTAAGTATATTATTGAAAGTAGCAAAAAAATTGTTGAAGAGTTTGAAGGCAAAGTACCCAAAACAAGAAAAGATCTCATTAAATTACCAGGAGTAGGACGTAAAACAGCTAATGTAGTCTTAGCTAATGCCTTTGATATGAAAACTATTGCTGTGGATACACACGTATTTAGAGTTGCAAACCGTTTGGGATTAGTCGATACAGATAAAAGGGATCAGGTAGAACAGGACTTAATGGAGGTTGTACCTGAAGATTATTGGACTAAATTTCATCATTGGTTAATCTTTCATGGAAGAGAAACTTGTAAGGCAAGAAGTCCACTCTGTGATAAATGTAAAATAAGCAGGTGCTGTGACTATTATCAAAACCAAATAAAAGGAGGTTAATAAAAGTGTTTAAGACCAAAAAGATAATTATATTTACAATTACATTAATTTTGATGCTTTCATTCTCAATTTCAGCTCAAGATCTATTACAAAAAGGGATTAATGAATATAATAGTGGTAACTATAAAGAAGCAATAAACCATTTAACTAGTTATGCAGCTGAAAATGAGGACAGTTATCTACCACATTTTTATTTAGGTTTAAGTTACACAAAACTCGATCAGTTTGATTTGGCTATTGATTCTTTTAACTATGCAAGGAAGGTTAGGGGAGATTCATATAATTTATTAGTTAATTTAGGACGTGCTTATTATAATAATAATGAAAAAGATAAGGCTAATGATGTATTATTAAAGGCCAAAGGCTATAAACCTTTAGATGAACAGGTATATAATCTTTTAGGCTTAATTCATATGGATAAAAGAGAATATAAACAGGCAATCGATAACTTTGAAATGGCTATTGAACAACAAAAAGATAACTTTTATGTTTATAATAATTTAAGCTTATCTTATATCCAATTAGGTAATTTTAGTGAAGCCAGAAAATATATAAATGAAGCTTTAAGTTTAAATCCAACTGTTCCTTATGTATATAATAATGCTGGTATAATCTATGAAAATTTAGGACAGTATAAAGAAGCTATAGATTATTATCAAAAAGCTTTAGAAATTGATTCTAATTATAAAAAAGCAGAAGTTAATTTAGCCAGAGTAAAAGATAAAATGCCTGAGGAGGAATAGTATGATTAAAAAATTCAAAACAGATGAAGCCTTTATGGGGCGATTAGAAAAAGATGATGATCTCTTAAATGAACTAACTGAAATAGTAAAAGAGGAAAATATTACAACTGGTTTTATAAAAGTAATTGGTGCAGTTCAAAATGCAAAAATTGGATTTTATAATCAGGAAACTCATGAATATCAATATAAAACTTTTGATAGGGAGATGGAAATAGTAAATTGTATAGGTAATATTTCCATATTAGATGATGAACCCTTCATCCATGCTCATATAACCTTAGCTGACGAGGATGGGAGTTGTTATGGGGGTCATTTAGCAGAAGGGACAACCGTTTTTGCAAGTGAGTTTTTTATCCAACCCCTTCAAGGTGACACCTTAGAAAGAAAATATGAGGAAAAAACCCAATTAACCCTCTGGTAGTAAAGAAAGGAGCAAAAGATGAATAATATATATGTATTAGATACAAATGTTTTGCTTGATGATCCTAAAGCCCTCTATGATTACGAAAATAATGAGGTTATTCTTCCCTTAGCTGTATTAGAGGAATTAGATGACCAAAAGCGAAAAACCTCAGATATCGGGTATAATGCCAGAGAGACTTCGCGTATTTTAGATGAATTAAGGCTAAAAGGTAGATTAAATGAGGGAATTGAATTAGATAACAACAGTGTCTTAAAAATAGTAATAGATAAACAAGAGTTGAAACTTCCGCCTCACTTGAGCGCGAGTAAGGCTGATAATAGGATTTTAACAACTGCTATTGACCTGCAGGAATCTAACCCAGAAAAAGAAGTAATAATGGTTTCTAATGATATTAATTTGAGATTAATTGCTAATGCTTTTGATATTGAAGCAGAAGATCATAAAGGAAATGGTATTGATGGAGAAAAGTTATATGATGGGTTTATAGAGATAAAAACTAAAGGTAGTATTATTGATGAATTTTATTCTACAAATGAACTGTCTTTAGATAAATTAGATGGTGATTTTAAAGAACTATATCCCCATCAGATGATCCAGCTTTCTTCTTTAGATGAAAGAAGTAAAAGTGCTTTAGGTAGATTTGATGGTGAAAAAATTGTTCCTTTAATATTTGATAAAAAATCTCCTATGGGTATTACTGCATTAAACCGTGAACAAAAATATGCTATAGAGTTATTATTAAACGATGATATTAAAGTGGTGACAGTATCAGGTAAGGCTGGTACAGGTAAAACCCTACTTGCTTTAGCAGCTGGCTTGCAGAAAGTTATTAATGATAAATATTATGATAGGGTATTAATTGCTAGGCCTGTCATACCAATGGGAAAAGATATTGGCTTTTTACCGGGTTCTGTAGAAGAAAAATTGGAGCCCTGGATGCAGCCGATCTTAGATAACTTAAATCTAATCATTCATAGTAATAAGGGTTCCTATTTATCTATAGATCAATTAATTGAAAATAATTCTATTCAAATTGAGGCTTTAACGTATATAAGGGGTAGATCAATTCCTAATCAATATATCATTATTGATGAAGCTCAAAACCTGTCTAAACATGAAGTTAAAACAATTTTAACTAGAGCAGGTAAAGATTCTAAGATAATATTAACAGGAGATCCCTTCCAAATTGATAATCCCTATTTAAACAAAGTAAATAATGGATTATCTCAGGTAGCAAATCATTTTCATAAAGAACAGATAGCTGGTCATATTATGTTACAAAAAGGTGAACGATCAGAGATAGCTAAAATTGCTAGTGATATACTTTAATACATGCATAGTACCAGCAAATTTGACTAATTTGGTCAAATTACTTGACAGCTAAAATATTATAATATACAATTATAGAAAATTAAATAGTTGAAATTACCTCATCTTTGACCGGATGAGGTAGAGGCGCAGAACTTAAGAGTAACTTTTTATCTAATACGAACCTATTGGTAAAAGCAAAAGGAAGTTCTGCCGAAGCTTTTAATTTCTTGGTTCAGAAATTAAAAGTTGGGTCTGTATATAACATATGCAGGACTGTCATTGAAATATGAACCCGTATTTCAGTGTTGGGCTATCTCATCAAAAGGGAAAGAGGAGGTGGTTTCTACTGGTGCAATCAGAATTTATACCCAGCGGAAATCCCGCTGGGTTTTGTTATTTTATAGTAAAAAAATATAAATAAAAAATTATAAGATATTAAATATAATGGAGGTTTAATAAATATGGAAAACTATGGTATTATATCTCTCATTCCACCGTTATTAGCAATAATTTTAGCGTGGTGGAGTAAAGAGGTAATTATTTCATTATTTTTAGGAGTATTTTCAGGCGCTTTAATTTTATCAAACTATAATCCAATTGCAGGTTTTGCTGCCACTTTAGATAAATATATGTTGGGTTCTTTAGCCGATTCTTGGAATGCAGGAATTATCATCTTTTTACTTTCAATGGGTGGTATGATTGGTATTATTAATAGAGCAGGTGGAGTTATTGCCATTGGAGAATATGTTGCTAAAAAGGCAAAATCTATAAAAAACACCTTATTAGTAACCTGGTCGATGGGTGTATTAATCTTTTTTGATGATTATGCTAATACTTTAATTGTTGGTAATACAATGAGGCCGATTACTGATAGAATGAATGTTTCAAGAGAAAAACTTGCTTTTATTGTAGACTTAACAGCTGCAGCTGTTTCAAGTATTGTGCCTATTTCAACCTGGATTGCTTTCGAAGTTGGTGTGATCAAAGATGGTTTTGATAAGTTAGGTATTGAAGCTAGTGCTTATACAACCTTTGTTAAAACTATTCCTTATAGATATTATTCGATATTTGCTTTATTATTTGCCCTTATTGTTATTTATTTAATGAAAGATTTTGGACCTATGTATGAAGCTGAACATAGAGCTAGAACCACTGGTGAATCTTTAAGACCAGGGTCAAACCCAATGGTTTCTAAAGAATTAGAAGAGATTGAAAAACCAGAAGGTTCTTCTTTTAGCATCGTAGATGCTTTTGCTCCAATTTTTGTAGTAATAATAGTTACTTTATTCGGTTTATGGTTTAACGGTGGTGGTGCTTCACCTGATGTTAGTATTCAAACCGCTTTTGGAGATGCAGATGCTAGTGTGGTTTTACTTTGGGCCTCTTTTGCTGGTGGTTTTGCAGCGGGAATTAGTGCCTTAGCTAAAGGTATATTAGATATATCAGATGTGGTAGAAAGCTGGATTGATGGTGCAAAGTCAATGTTTATTGCTACCATGATATTAATCTTGGCTTGGTCAATTGGCAGTATAACTGATGATTTAGGTACAGCTGATTTTCTAGTAGGGCTTTTAGAAGGTAATTTACCAGGCTTTTTAATTCCTGTTTTATTATTTGTAATTTCTGCTTTTATTGCCTTTACAATTGGAAGTTCCTGGGGAACAGTGGCAATAGTAATGCCTTTAGCTATTCCTTTAGCATATAATATTGCTTCTCCTATGCTGCCTGCTATCGGTGCAGTGTTAACAGCAGCTGTTATGGGTGATCATTGTTCACCGATTTCAGATACTACGATTATGTCCTCAACTGCATCCGCTGTAGACCATATCGACCATGTTTCAACTCAGTTGCCTTATGCATTGACAGTAGCTGCAGTAGCTGCTTTATTCGGATTTTTACCAGCTGGTTTAGGTATATCCCCCTTAATTAGTTTACCAGTTGGTGTGATTGTACTATATATAATAGTAAATGTATTTGGTAAAAGTGTAAAAGAAGACAAATTAGAAGAAGTAGAAATGGAACATTAAAAATCTAATATTTAATATTAACTTACCCCTAATTAGAGTGCGGTTTAAAAACCGCACTTTTTATTTTTTTAGCAGGGATAAAAACTTTCATATAGAAATTATTATATAGCAGATAAATAAGGTGGTCTAATAATGAAAAAAATAGTAACAGTCATAGTAGTATTGATAATTTGTTTTTTTATTGGATTTTCAATTCCCTATATATATAATAATTATGGTCCTATGCTTGAAAACTATGTGAATGGCGATGATACTAGGAAAGTTGATGAGCAAATTGCGGGTGAAAAAACAGAAGAAAAAACTCAAAAAGAAGAACCCGATAAAGAAGAAAAACCAGATAGAGTAGACTATAATGAGTATCTTGTTAAAGCAAAAGATAATTTTTATAATGGAAACTATGAACAAAGCATAGATAATTATCTAATACTTTATAATAATGGTTATGACAAATTAGAAGTTATCAAAAATATTATTACAGTTAGTGATTATAGTAATAATCGGGTAAAAGATATTAATAATATTTTAGCTGATACCTATGATCAATATAAAGATTCTGTTGAATACAATTATTATTATGGGATGTATCTTTATCAGCAAGGGCAGAATGAAAAAGCACAAGAAGTATTCAATCATTTAATAGTATTATTAGACGAAAAAGATAAGAGTTTAACAAATAGAAAGATATCATTGATGTATTATTATCAAGGAAATATTTACAATGAGCAAAATGATGATAATGCTGCTTTAGACTTTTATCAAGCCGGTATTAATTATAATAAGGAAATAATATTAAATTATTTAGCTGCGGCTGAAATATATAATCGGATTAATAATTATGATAAAGCTATTGAAATGTATCAAGCAGCTTTAAATCAGGATCATAGTTTAAGTAGTTTATATTATGATCTCGCTCTCTTATATGATAAAAAAGGAGAAGTTCTTAAAGCTTACCATTATTGGGAACGCTGTGTAAATAGTGGTATTGAAACCGCTAAGGCAAGAGAACGCATTATGAATATCCGAAAAAAATATCCTGAGTATTTTGAGCGTAAAGTAGAAGATAAACCTATTCAACAAATAGATTGGTTTGCAATAGAAGAAATTGAGCCTAATCAAGAGTATAATCAAATTAGAATTGGTTTACAGGAAGATATAGACCGAATTAGGTTTCAATCGAAGTATGATTTTACAATATCTCAAGCTAATAGTGTAATTTTTGAAGGTCAAAATAATACCCAATATCAAATTACTTATAGAAACAATACATTTTCTATTTTAAAAGATAATGAGATATTAAAAAATATTTCTACTAATCAAAAAATAAATATTAAATCAGAAGATCCTAACAATTTATTTGCCTTATATGGTATAAAATATGGGCAGAACTATTTTTGGGGTGGAACCGAAAATAGACAGTATAGAGGTGATATCTATTTAAATCCTGTTTCAGCTCAAAAAATGGATCTTTTAAACTATATCGACCTTTCTTCTTATTTGCTTTCGGTTGTTCCATCTGAAATGCCTGCTAGTTGGCCAATAGAGGCTCTTAAAGCCCAAAGTGTTGTAGCAAGGTCATATATATTAAGAAATATAAATAGACATAAAAACGAGGATTATGACCTTTGTGCTACTGTTCACTGTATTGTATACTCAGGAGCTCAAAATGAACATACAAGTACCACGGAAGCTATTATTGCAACGCGTAATGAAATAATTACTCATAATGGAAATATAATTGATGCCGTATTTAGTAGCAATAGTGGTGGTTATACTGAAGCAAGTGAAAATGTATGGATAAATAGTTTAGATTATCTAAAAGCAGTAAATACTACCAAAAATGATAACTATAATTTTCCTCTTAAACCTTTTGAAATCGAAAACTGGTTTGTAGAAAAACCTGCTTCTTATTCCAATAATAAATACACCACACAGAGTAGTTATCGTTGGGTAAAAAATATAAATCTTGAAAGATTAAAAGACAGACATGCTTTAGAAGATATAAAAAGAGTCTACATAACGGACCGGACAACGACCGGGACTGTAAAAGAGATAAAAATAGAAGGTCGTAATAAAACTGTGACCAAAAACAATTCTGCTATTAGAAGGGCTTTAACAGGTTTAAAAAGCAATAAATTTATAGTTAAAAATATTTATAACCAAAATGAATTAAAAAGTATAATCATATTTGGAGCAGGTTGGGGACATTCGGTTGGAATGGACCAATCAGCTGCAGCAGGTATGGCAGTTGAGGGTAAGAAATATAAAGAAATAATTAATTTCTTTTATCCTGATACAAAAATCACAAAGTTAGAATAAACTCTTGAAATGTTAAGAATTATGTATTATAATATATTCAGAATTAAATAAGAGATTGTCTTCAGGGCATGGTGTAATTCCAGACCGGTGGTAAAGTCCACGAGCTAGCGCTGAACTGGTGAAATTCCAGTACCGACGGTAAATAGTCCGGATGAAAGAAGGCAGAGTAAGTTTAAAGAAACTAATGCCCTGTCATATGCAGGGCAATTTTTTATTTGTTCTAAAAAATATTTTAGGAGGAATAAATCATATATGGATATTAAAAAAATTACTAACATAGGTGTTTTAATAGGTTTATCATTAATCTTGATGTTAACAATTAGATTTCCACTCTTCTTACCTTTTTTAATTTATGAGCCAGGTGATATACCTATTTTGATAATTGCTTTTTTATATGGTCCTATGCCTGCTTTAAGTGCTACTTTTATCTTATCAATTTTAATGGCTGCTTTAACAGGGTTAGGTGGTCCTTTTGGAGCATTTATGCACTTTTTAGCTACCGGTGTATTAGTAGGGGTAGCAGGTTATATTTATAAGAAATACCATACTAAAAAGGGTGCTGTGTTAGGTTTAGCAGCAGGTTCACTTGCGATGACAGTAATAATGGCCGGTGCTAATGTACTTTTAAACCCAATATTTTATGGAATACCTTATGAACGTACAATAAATATGTTATTACCAGGTATTATTCCCTTTAACTTAACAAAAGCAATAATAAACTCTGTTTTAACAGTTTTAGTATATAAGAAGATTGCTGAATTTTTAAGAAGCAAAGGATTGTTAACTTCACTAGAGTGTAATGATAATAAAGATTATGTTTGTGTAGATGAAAAGTAAAAGTAAAAAATATATAAATATTTACAAAATCAATCTCTTTATGGAATTATCTGTAAAGAGATTGCTGTTTTTTTATGAAAACTTCCAAAAAGCTTGTAATATTAGCATTTGTTAAGGATAAACATTTGACAATTCACCTTGACTGAGATACAATTTTATATAAGTGTATTGGAGGTAATTTTATTGGAAATAACATTTTTGGGCACCGGTACTTCACATGGGGTGCCGATTATTGGTTGTAACTGTAAGACATGTATTTCAGAAGATTCTAAAAACAAGAGATTCAGATCTTCAATATATATTAAGAATGCTCAAAAAAATATATTAATTGATACAACACCTGATTTGAGGTTACAGCTTCTTAATAATAATATCACAGATATTGATTTGGTTTTATTTACCCATGCCCATGCTGACCATATAATGGGTTTTGATGATATAAGGGCGATAAATCGGTTAAATAAAGCTGATATTCCTTGTTATGGTAATAAAGAAACTTTAGAGGCGATCAAAAGAAAGTTCGCCTATATTTTTGATGATCATCACTGCAAATTTGCAGTTCCAAGTGTAAAATTAAAGGAAATTGATAAAGCATTAAAATTTGCAGATTTAAAAATAACTCCTCTGCCTGTAAAACATAACCATGATACTATATTAGGTTATAAAGTAAATAACATGGCTTATATAACAGATTGTAGTTTTATTCCTAAAAATTCATTTGAAATGATCAAAGATGTAGATTTGTTGATTTTAGATGCACTTCGTTATAAAAGTCATCCTAAACATTTTAATATTGAACAAGCAATTGAAGTTATTCGGGATTTGGGAGTTAAAAGAGCTTACCTAACACATATTTCACATGAAATTGAACACAATGAAGTAAATGAAAAATTACCTCAAGGTATACAACTTGCCTATGACGGTCTAAAGCTTAAAGTTTAAAGGATGATAAATTGATGAACATAGTATTAGTAGAACCAGAAATTCCACAAAATACGGGAAATATTGCAAGAACCTGTGCAGTAACAAATAGTAGTTTACATCTTGTTAGACCATTAGGCTTTTCAACAGATGATAAATATTTAAAAAGAGCTGGTTTAGATTACTGGCATATGTTAGATATTCATTATTATGATGATTTTGAATCTTTTTTAGAAGAAAGAAAAGATTGCAGGATGTTCTTTGCTTCTACTAAATCTCCAATTAGATATGATAAAGCAGATTATAAAAAGGGAGACTATATAGTGTTTGGTAAAGAAACAGCTGGTTTACCCGAGTCTTTTTTAAAAGAAGAATTAGATAATACAGTCCGGATACCGATGGTAGGAGGAGCACGTTCTTTAAATCTTTCTAATTCAGTATCAATTATACTTTATGAAGCATTAAGGCAAAATGATTTTTTTAATTTTCAAATGGATGCAAAGTTTTCAAAATACTATTAATTTTTTACAAAAATCTTAAAGGAATATTTTAAAATAGCTAGAAATAAATAAACTAGGGGTAAAAAGTTTTCTAAACTAGGAGGATTGAGGATATGGATTCAACCGTGAGCAGATATTTTAAGATCAGTATAACAATGATTATTACTATATTATTAGTTTCAATAATTTCCCTAAATGCTTTAGCAATTGGTTTAGAAATGGATGATAGGGGTGAAAAGGTAAAAGAGGTACAAGCTCTTTTACAAAAAGTCGGATATGATATTAGTACCGATGGTATCTTCGGTCATCATACTAAAGAAATAGTAAAAGATTTTCAACTCAATAATAACTTAACAGTAGATGGTATTGTGGGAGATAATACATATAATAAATTAAAAAAGATGTCTGAAGATATAAAATATGTTGTTAAAAAAGGAGATACCCTTTATGGAATTGCTAGAAGATTCGATACTACCGTGGAGACTATTAAAGCCAGTAATAATCTAAGAGGTGCAATGATCCATCCTGGTGATACTCTTTACATACCAAAAACCGGACGTGGTGGTGGCGATGAAAATCGTATATATGCAAATATCATACATGAAGTAAAACCCGGTGATGCTCTTTTAAGTATTGCAAAGAAATATGGTGTGGATGTTCAAACCATAAAACAGGCAAATAATTTAAATTCAAATAAAATCATTGCTGGTGAAAACCTAGTAATACCTTTTGAAGAGAGAGTAAAAGGTGGAAAATTTAGTTTGGGTAAAGGTGCTTTCATCTGGCCTTTACAAGGTAGAATTTCTTCATACTTTGGTTGGAGAAATGATCCTGTTACAGGTGGAAGTGAGTTCCACAAGGGATTAGATATTGCTGTCCCCTTAGGAACTGAAATTAGAGCTGCTGCAAGTGGTGAAGTTGTCAAAAGCGGTTGGATGAGCGGCTTTGGGAAAACTCTTGTTATTGATCATGGTGAAGGTGTAGAAACTGTATATGCTCATAATTCAAAAATTTATGTAAATGTCGGAGAAAGCATTCATACTGGTCAATTAATAGCAAGAGCTGGCAGTACTGGTAAAAGTACTGGCTCCCATCTACATTTTGGAGTATTGGTAGATGATAAAGCTGTAAATCCTATGAAATATTTGCCATAAGTAAAATATGATATATTATTGTAATTTCCCTCATATCATTTTGATATGGGGTTTTTATTTTAATATATACATTAACTACTTATATATTTTATAAAATAAATTGATAAAAACAATAATAAATGATAATATTGTTTTAAATTGAAAATACAGTTTAGGTAATTTCATTTCAAAGAAGGGGGTTATATAATGGAAAAAATAGATGCGAGAGGTTTATCTTGTCCTAAACCTGTTGTTAAAACAAAAAAAGCTTTAGAAGAATATGATGAAGTTGAAGTATTAGTAGATAATGAAGTTGCTGCCCAAAATGTAAAAAAATTAGGAATAAAAATGGGTGGTAATGTGACAATGGTTAAGGAAAAAGAAGAGTTATATAAATTAGTAATTACTGATTTTAAAAAGACAAATCAGCAGAGCAGAAAAGGAGATAAAGATAAAGTAGTATTTATCAAATCTAATTTACTAGGAGAGGGAGATGAAGAGTTAGGCGATATCTTAATCAGAGGTTTTATTAACACTTTACTTGATATTGAACCAATTCCAGCTAAAGTGATTTTCATGAATGCGGGAGTTAAGCTTCCTTGTAATAATGAAGAAGTAATAAAATCATTAAAAAAATTAGAGGATAAAGGTGTTGCAGTTTTAGCTTGTGGTACTTGTCTAGATTATTATGGATTAAAAGATGAATTAAAAGTTGGTAATATTAGTAATATGTATGAAATAGTTGATAGTCTAAATAAAGGAGAAGTATTAGAGATATAATAGTTGTTTATATTGTAATAAAGGTGGTGAAAGTATGACTGATAAAGTAAGATTAACCCAGTACAGTAAAACCTCAGGTTGAGCAGCTAAACTGGGCCCTAAAGCCCTGTCGCAAGTTTTGCGACAAGTTAGTTTTGTAAATAAAGACCCTAATCTTTTAGTTGGAATTGAAACTGGAGATGATGCTACAGTATATAAGATAAATAATGAAAGAGCATTAATACAGTCAGTTGACTTTTTCACTCCGGTTGTGGATGATCCTTATCTATATGGACAAATTGCTGCTTCAAATGCTTTGAGTGATATATATGCTATGGGTGGCAAACCATTTTTAGCAATGAATATTGTAGGTTTTCCAGAATGTTTAAGCCAGGATCTTTTAGTGAAAATTCTACAGGGTGGAGCTGATGTAGTAAAAGAGGCCGGAGCTTCCATGGCAGGTGGACATACTGTTAAAGATGATGAACCAAAATACGGTTTATCTGTAACTGGCTTTGTACACCCCGATAATCTTCTAACTAATTCGAATGCGCAAGTGGGTGATAAAATAATTTTGACTAAACCCCTGGGCACAGGTGTAATTATCTCTGCTATTAAAGGTGGTTTAGAAGATGGCGGCATTGAAAATGAAGCTGTTAAATCTATGGTTGAGTTGAATGATAAACCAATAGAGGTTTTAAAAAATTATAAAGTTAATGCTTGTACAGATATTACAGGATTTGGCCTAATGGGTCATCTCACTGAAATGGTAAAAGGTAGTAATGTACAAATAGAAGTAGATACAAAAGAGGTACCTATTTTTGAGGGTGCCATTGATTATGCTCAAATGGGATTATTTCCAGAAGGTGGTTACTCAAATAAAGATAATTATGAGGAAATGGTTATTAAAAAACATGATATTAATGAAAGTTTAGAAGATTTATTATATGATCCACAGACTTCCGGTGGACTCTTATTTTCCGTACCAAAGGAGATAGCTTCTGATCTTTTAATTGAATTATATAGCTTAGGTGTTGATAAAGCAGCGGTAATCGGAGAAGTCAAATCAGGAAAAAAAGGCATAGTTTTGAGATAGGGTGATAAAATTGCAATATTATCTAATTACATTTGAATCGACTCATCACTATATGAGAGCGGAAAAACTTTTAGACGATATGGATTATGAATTTGAATTATTAAACATTCCACCAGAAATAAGTGCGGATTGTGGTTTAGGTTTAAAGTTTCCTAAAGTTGTTGATTATGAGAAGGTTCATACCATAATAAAAAGAGATGGTATCCAGATTGAAGGTCTTTACTATATTGAAAAGGAAGATAAGGAAAAAAATATAGAAAAAATTAAATAAAATAAGATAAAATTGCTCAACATTATTGACAACACTTATCCTGTCTTGTATAATGTTAACAGACTTTGTGAAAAATATATTTTAATAATAAAATAAAGATGGTTGAGGAAGATGGGAGAGTGTTTTAAATAACCACCGAAGGGGTAAATTCCCTGATACCATTAAGTAAGGGAATGAAACTTTCAGGTAAAAGGACCGTCTTCTGACAGAACTCTGGAAAGTTTATATATTAAACACCGAAGGAGCAATCTAGCTTTTTTAGGTAATCTCTCAGGTATAAAGACAGAGTAGTAATGGTATATCATTACTATTCTGTCTTTTTTTGATTTAAAAAGGAGCGAAATATGAGTAAATATATTTTAGTAACTAATAATCCAAAGGTTAAAGAAAAATATGAAAACAAGAATATTGATATATTATTTAAAGAATCAATTGAAAAAATTTTTAAAACAGTTCGTGATTATATTCATGAGGGTAGTATCTTAGTATCACATCCTTTAGCAGGGAGTGTTAAACCTTTTCAAAATCCTTATCGTTCAATTATTTTAAGAGAAGGTAATATTCTAGATTTCAATTCTTTAAAGACTTATGAAAACTCCTTTGAAAAATATCAACAGTTTAGAGATAAAAAGAAAGATAAAGAAAGTCTTCCTGATCATATTTTAATTGATTATCAAGTTATTGATTTATCTTTAATAGAAAGTGCTTTACAGTCTATTAATTTAGACTGATTAAATAATATTAAATGGGAGGTGATAAAAAATGATAGAGTTAAATAAAGATAACTTTGAGTCAGAAGTATTAGACTCAGAGGGTGTTGTTTTAGTAGACTTTTGGAGTGATAACTGTGATCTTTGTTTAGATCTTATGCCAGATGTTGAAGAATTAGCAGAGGAATATAGTGATAAAATTAAATTTGCCAAGTTAAACATTAAAGGTAATCGCCGTTTAGCAATAGGACAAAAGGTGTTAGGTTTACCTTCTCTAGTATTTTATAAAGATGGGGAGAAAAAAGAACACCTCAGTGGAGATGAATTAGAGCCTGAAGACATAGAAGAAGTTCTTAAAAAATATTATGAGCAGGCTTAAGAAAGGGGTGAAGATGTGAATTTAGAATTAGGTAAAATTCAAATTGATGATATTAGTTTTGCGGAGAAAACAGAGATCAAAGATAATGTATTATATATAAACAAAGAGGAATTATTGGATAATATTGATGGTGAAGATGATGTTAAATCAATTGAAATTGATTTAGTTAAACCAGGTGATAGTGTTCGTATTATTCCAGTCAAAGATGTTATTGAACCTAGAGTTAAGGTAGAAGGTCCAGGGGGAGTATTCCCAGGCTTTATATCAAGTGAAGAAATTGTAGGTTCAGGCCGTACAATTGCTTTAAAGGGATGTGCTGTTGTTACTACCGGTAATATTGTTGGTTTTCAGGAAGGTATAATAGATATGACTGGTCCTGGTGCTGACTATACACCATTTTCTCAGTTTAATAACATTGTAATTAACTGTGAAATAAAAGATGATGTACAACAACATGAACATGAAGAACTTGTTAGAATGGTTGGCTTAAAAGCAGCTACTTACTTAGCAGAAGCTGGCAAAGATATTGAATGTGATGAAGTTGAAGAATTCGAACATAAACCATTTTATGAGGCTGATAATCAATATCCAGACTTACCTAAAGTAGGTTATATTTATATGCTGCAAAGCCAGGGATTATTGCATGACACCTATGTTTATGGCGTAGATGCCAAACAAATTCTACCAACTTTAATTTCCCCAACTGAAATTATGGATGGAGCAATTATAAGTGGTAACTGTGTATCAGCTTGTGATAAAAATGCTACATATATACATCAAAACAATCCAGTAATTAAAGATCTTTATGAAAGACATGGTAAAGACTTTAATTTTATGGGAGTTATAATAACAAACGAAAATGTTACTTTAGCTGATAAAGAAAGATCTTCCAATTTTACAGCTAAATTAGCTGAACAAATGGGTATAGATGCAGCAATAGTATCTGAAGAAGGATTTGGGAATCCTGATGCCGACTTAATTATGAACTGTACTAAGTTAGAAGAAAAAGGTATAAAAACTGTTCTTATTACTGATGAATACGCTGGTAGAGATGGTTGTTCTCAGTCATTAGCAGATGCAGATCCCAGAGCAGATGCAGTTGTAACAGCAGGTAATGCAAATGAAGTTATTACTCTTCCACCACTGGATAAAACAATTGGATATCAAAAAACAGCCAATGTAATTGCAGGTGGATTTGATGGAAATATAGAAGATGATGGTTCAATTACAGTTGAAATTCAGGCTATTACTGGTTCTACAAATGAATTAGGATTTAATAAATTAACAGCTAGAGGTTATTAAAAATTATGGAGGTGCAAATAATATGTTAGATGGCAAAAAAGTTGCTATCCTGGGCGATAGAGATGGAGTACCAGGACCAGCAATTAAAGAATGTATTGAAACAACCGGTGCCGAGGTTGTCTTTACTACAACTGAATGTTTCGTTTGAACAAGTGCAGGCGCCATGGATCTGGAAAATCAAGCTAGGATTAAAGAGTTAACTGAAAAACACGGAGCAGATAACTTAGTTGTTATATTAGGTGGAGCAGAGGCAGAAGCTTCTGGTCTCGCGTGTGAAACAGTCACAAATGGAGATCCTACTTTTGCAGGTCCATTGGCAGGAGTCCAGTTAGGGCTCGCGTGCTACCACATTTTAGAACCTGAAGTTAAAAATGAAGTAGATGAAGATGTGTATGATGAACAGGTATCAATGATGGAAATGGTGTTAGATGTTGATGATATTATTGAAGAAACTAAAAAATATAGGGAAATGTATTCTGAATATGCTGAATAATAGTTCCCAGTTGAAAGGGGGCATATGCTAAATGAGAAAATATAAAATTGTACATTATCTCAACCAATTTTTTGGTCAAATTGGTGGAGAAGAAAAGGCAAACATTCCTCCTGAAGTAAAAGAAGGACCAGTTGGTCCTGGTAATGCATTTAATAATGCTTTAGGAGAAGAGGCAGAAATAGTTAAAACTATTATTTGTGGAGACAGCTATTTTAATGAACATAAAGAAGAAGTACAAGCTGAAATAAAAAGTACTTTAAGTGAAATAAATCCTGATCTATTGATTGCAGGTCCCGCCTTTAATGCAGGTCGTTATGGTATGGCTTGTGGTGGGGCAGCAGAAGTGGCAAATGAATTAGATATACCAGTTGTTTCAGGTATTTATCCAGAAAATCCTGGTTATGATATGTATAAACAATTTGCATACTTTGTGGAAACTTCTGA
The DNA here is from genome assembly GCA_964430875.1 of uncultured Halanaerobiales bacterium. Classification (GTDB taxonomy): domain Bacteria; phylum Bacillota; class Halanaerobiia; order Halanaerobiales; family M55B127; genus M55B127. The sequence goes on along the minus strand of CAYSHP010000008.1, from coordinate 6,942 downwards.
TTCTGCAGCAGGTATGAGAAATGCTCTACCAGATATGGTTAATCTCATTAAAACATATATAAAAAAAGATGGTGATCTAGGATTACCAGAAGAGGAAGGCTATCTTCCACGTGGGATAAGAAAAAATCTGTTTGTAGATAAACAAGGCTCAAAAAGGGCAGTAGAAATGTTAGTAGCTAAACTAAATGGTGAAGACTTTAAAACAGAATATCCTATGCCGAACTTTGATCGTGTAGATCCGGTAGATCCAGTTAAAGATATATCCAATGCCAGAATTGCTTTAGTAACTTCGGGAGGAATTGTACCAAAGGGAAATCCCGACCATATAGAGTCTTCAAGTGCATCTAAATATGGTAAATACAGTTTAGAGGAGCTCTATGAAATGTCTGAAGAGACCCATGAGACTGCTCATGGTGGCTATGATCCGGTTTATGCCAATGAAGATCCAAACTGTGTATTACCAGTTGATGTATTAAGAGATATGGAAGATGAAGGAAAGATTGGCAAACTACATGAATACTATTACTCAACAGTAGGTAATGGTACATCGGTTGCTAATGCAAAAGCCTATGCACAAGAAATAGCACAAGAGTTATTGGAGGATGGAGTTCAGGCTGTAATACTCACTTCTACCTGAGGCACTTGTACACGTTGCGGTGCAACAATGGTGAAAGAAATTGAGAGAGCCGGTATTCCAGTCGTCCATATTGCTACAGTAATTCCAATATCTAAAACAGTAGGTGCTAATAGAATAATTCCAGCTGTAGCAATCCCACATCCATTAGGAGAGCCAAATTTAGCAAAAGCTAAACAAAAAGAAATTAGAAGAACTCTTGTCGAAAAAGCAATAGATGCTTTACAAACTCCTGTGGACTCACAAACAGTCTTTGAAGATTAGAAAATTATATAAGAGAAATTATTTAGGGGATTGTAGTTGCTGCTACAGTCCCCTTTTTAATAAGAATTATAAAATATAAACAAGTGAAAAAAATCATAAAAACTATTAATTTCTTCACAATCATGGTTGATAAATAATCATGATTATGTTATTATAATTTTGTGAAAATTAAAAATGAGAATAAAATTTATGGAGGTGTCAATAAGATGCTTGAAGGTAAAAAAGTTGCCATTTTAGGTGACAGAGATGGTGTACCTGGACCAGCTATTAAAGAATGTATAGAATCAGCTGGTGCAGAAGTAGTATTTACTACTACTGAATGTTTCGTCTGAACAAGCGCAGGCGCCATGGACCTTGAGAATCAACAGCGTGTAAAAGATTTAGCTGAGAAACATGGAAAGGATAACTTAGTAGTTATTTTAGGTGGAGCGGAAGCGGAAGCTTCTGGCTTAGCTTGTGAAACAGTAACAAACGGAGATCCTACATTTGCAGGTCCATTGGCAGGAGTCCAGTTGGGGCTCGCGTGCTATCACATTTTAGAACCTCAAATTAAAGATGAGGTTGATGATGAAGTTTATGACGAACAGGTCTCAATGATGGAAATGGTTTTAGATGTAGATGATATTGTAGAAGAAGTTTCTACTTATCGCGGTAAGTACTCTGAATTTTCTTAATTCCTGCTGTTAAATTTTTAACAAAATAAACTTTATGAAAAGAGGTGGACTAAGGTGAAACTAGAACTCGGTAATTTTCATGTAGAAGATATTGAGTTTGGAAATGAAACAGCTTTTAATGATGGCCTTCTTACTATTAATAAAGAAGAAGCCCTCGAAGTTGTTTATAAAGATGAACATATCACTGAAGCCGATTTAAAAATAGTAAAGCCTGGTGATATGGTCCGCCTGGTTCCGGTAAAAGAAGCAATTGAACCTCGCTATCGTGAAGAAGGAGGACCGGTATTTCCCGGTGTAACTGGTGATTTAATGCAAGCCGGTGACGGTAGGACACTTGCAATGAAAGATATGAGTGTACTTGTCGTTGGTAAACATTGGGGAGGCTTCCAGGACGGTTTAATCGACATGGGTGGAGAAGGTGCAAAATATACATACTTCTCCCAATTAAAAAATGTTGTTTTAGTTGCTGATACTGATGAAGAGTTTGAAAAACATGAACAGCAAAAGAAAAATCGTGCTTTAAGATGGGCTGGCATGCGTTTATCAGAATATCTTGGAGAAACATTAAAAGATCAAGAACCTGATGAAGTTGAAACTTATTCTTTAGATCCAATTACAAAGAGATCTAAAGAAGTTAATGAACTACCTAGTGTAGCAATAGTAATGCAGCCACAATCTCAAATGGAAGAACCTGGCTACAATGATCTAAACTATGGTTGGGACACAAATAATATGCTGCCAACCTTCATGCATCCTAATGAAGTATTAGATGGTGCTATGATTTCAGGTAGTTTCATGCCTTGTTCCTCAAAATGGGCGACTTATGATTTACAAAACTTTCCTTTAATTAGGAGATTGTATGAAGAACATGGTGAAACTATTAACTTTTTAGGTGTAATAATGTCAAACTTGAATGTAGCGATGGACCAAAAAGAGAGATCTATTCAATTTGTGGCCCAAATGGCCAAATCTCTTGGAGTAGATGCTGCATTAGTTACTGAAGAAGGATACGGTAATCCTGATGCTGACTATATTGGATGTCTAGTAGCATTAGAAGATGTTGGTGTTAAAACTGTTGGCGTAAGTAATGAAGCTACTGGTCGTGACGGTGGTTCACAACCGCTTGTTTCATTAGATCCTAAAGCTGATGCTTTAGTTTCAACAGGTAATGTATCTGAATTAATTGAACTTCCTCCAATGCCGGAAGTTATAGGTGAATTAGAATCTCTCGCTAGAGACGGTTTATCCGGTGGCTGGGAAGATGATGAAGTACTAGGCTCATCTGTAAAAGAAGATGGCTCAATAATTATGGAAAATAATTCAATGTTCTGTGGAGACCAAATTGCTGGCTGGTCCCCCAAAACAATGAAAGAATTTTAACTCCGGGAGGTGAATTAGATGCCAAAAGCTATTGTATATTTAAATCAATTTTTCGGACAAATTGGTGGTGAAGATGTAGCAGACCATGAACCTGAGATCAGAGATGAAAAGGTTGGAGCTGCTATGTTATATGACCAACTATTAGATGGTGAAGTTTCTCATACAATTATTTGTGGAGATAACTTCGTTGGATCTAATGAAGAAGAAGCAATAGATAGAATTTTAGGATTTTTAGAAGATAAAGAATTTGATATATTCTTTGCAGGACCGGCTTTTCAAGCAGGAAGATATGGTAATGCCTGTGGTTCAATTGGAAAAGCCGTCAAAAAAGAATATGATGTACCTGTAATTTCTTCAATGAATATAGAAAATCCAGGTGTTGAAATGTTCAAAAAAGATATATACATCTTCCCTGGCGGACAAAGTGCTGCTAAGATGAAAGAAGATGTTACAAAGATGGTTGAATTTGGTAATAAAATACTTAATGATGAAAAATTACTTCCTGCTGAAGAGGAAGGATACTATAAAAGAGGAATTAGACATCAGTATTTCTTACCAGATGAAACTCCTGCCTATGAAAGAGCAGTTGATATGTTACTTAAGAAAATTAATGATGAAGAATTTACTAGTGAACTACCTATCCCAGAATTAGATACTGTAGATATTGCTGATCCTGTTGCTAACCTAAGTGAAGCAACAGTTGCATTAGTTACTTCAGGTGGTATTGTACCAGTTGAAAACCCAGATCAAATTCAATCTGCATCTGCTACTAGATGGGGTAAGTATTATATAGAAGATGTTAATAGATTAAAAAATAGGAGAAGTGAAGCATTTAAGACTATACATGCTGGTTATGATCCAGCTGCTGCAGATACTGATCCAAACCGTGTTGTACCAGTTGATGCAATGCGTAAGTATGAAAGAGAAGGTAAGATTGGAAATCTATATAAATACTTCTATTCAACTGTTGGAACCGGAACAAGCCAAAATGAAGCTGCTCGTATGGGTGAAGAGATAGCTCAAGAATTACAGGAGGATGGAGTTCAGGCTGTAATACTCACCTCTACCTGAGGTACCTGTACACGTTGCGGAGCAACGATGGTAAAAGAGATTGAAAGAACAGGTATCCCAGTTGTACAGATGGCTAACTTAATTCCTGTAGCTAAAACTGTTGGAGCAAATAGAATAGTACCTACTATTTCTATACCTTATCCACTTGGAGATCCTTCTACAAGTGAAGATGAGCAGTGGAAATTACGTTACCACCGTGTAGGAGTAGCTTTAGATGCTCTAACTACAGATATTGATGAACAGACTGTATTTGATGTAGAAATCTAAACAAACATCCTCACCTCTTCTATGCCGGGAGAGGTGAGGACATTTTGATTTATGCATAATTAGTATATGTTCAAAAAAATACTTACATAAAAGGGTGAATTAAATGAAAACGCGTAAAGATGACCGAGGAAACGTTATTAAAGAAAGAGGTAAAGAAGTATTTCTAATTTCTTTAATTATTGTTTTTGCCATTGTTATCTGGGGTATTGCAATGCCGACTAATTTTAGTAATGTTGCTAATAGTCTATTTAATTTTCTAACTGGTAACTTTGGTTGGTTTTATCTGATTACAATGTCTCTCTTTGTAGTCTTTTGTATTTGGATGGCGCTTAGTAAACACGGAAAGATTAAATTAGGAAAACCTGATGAAGAGCCTGAATTCAGCACAATATCTTGGTTTGCAATGTTATTCAGTGCTGGGATGGGTGTAGGATTAGTATTTTGGGGGATTGCAGAACCCTTAAATCACTATGTTAATCCGCTTAATATGGCGGGTGGAACTGCAGAAGCAGCTGATTTTGCTTTAAAAACTTCCTTTTTCCATTGGGGATTGCATCCTTGGGCTAGTTATGGTGTACTTGCTTTAGCATTAGCATATATGCAGTTTAGGCATGATAAACCAGCTCAGATAAGTAGTATCTTTATTCCCTTAATTGGTGAAGCCAAAGCTAGAGGAACAATTGGTAAAGGAATTGATATCTTAGCTATTTTTGCTACTGTTGCTGGTGTAGCAACTTCTTTAGGAATGGCTACATTACAGGTAACAAGTGGTTTTAACTTCCTATTTGGTATTCCTGAAACAAATCTAGTAAGATTATTGGTTATTGGTGTAATAACAATTTTATTCATGATCTCAGCTATAACTGGTGTTGACAAAGGTATTAAATATCTATCAAATGTTAACATTTCATTAGCTGGACTTATAATGGTAATTTGTTTAATTGTTGGTCCTACTGTACTCATTATTAATAACTTTACAAATTCATTTGGTATATATATGAGTAGTATTGTAAGAGATAGTTTTAAAATTGGTCAAGAACCATGGTATGGTTGGTGGACAATATTTTATTGGGCCTGGTGGATTGCTTGGGCTCCTTTTGTATCAACCTTTATCGCCCGTATTTCAAGAGGAAGAACTATCAGAGAATTTGTCGGTGGAGTATTGTTTGCTCCTACCTTAGCCTCTTTTGTATGGTTTTCAATATTAGGTACAATGGGTATTGAATCTGGAATGAATGTTGCTGAAGAAGCTATTGAGGTTACTGAGACTGCTTTCTTTGTTGTAATGCAGAACTTCCCATTCGGTGGTTTAATATCCATAATTGCAGTAATTTTACTAACCACATTCTTTATTACTTCGGCTGACTCTGCTACTTTCGTACTTGGAATGTTATCAGACAAAGGTAATCAGAATCCGACAGCACAAAGAAAAGTTACCTGGGGCTTTATTCAGTCTGGTTTAGCTATAGCACTGATGTTATCCGGGGGACTTGGTATGTTGCAGACTGGATCTATTGTGGCAGCATTCCCATTTGCCATTATTATGCTTTTTGCGATGGTAGCTATGATTAAATCTGTAAATGCTGAACACAAAGTTGATGGAATTGCAGATTTAAATAAAGTGGCAGATGCTTCTCTAGAAGATCTTAAAGAAGCAGATGATTTAGAAGAGGCTGTTGAATAGGATATAAAGGAAGACTTCTTTATTCATAAGATATGGTATGGATTTGGAATTAAAAAATCCCGGCTATTTAGCCGGGATTGATTCCAAATCAATTTTCACAGCAGATGGCGTTATTAACTATTGTGCGAATATGACTTGATATTCTTTGAACCGCTTCATCAACTGAATAATCTATTCTATTATTGATGATTAGTGTTAGCATGCCGTGATAGATATAGGTTATCATATTATCTACTTCTTCTGCTTTTTCTTTTGATAAATAATCATTTTCAATTAATGGTTTAGAAGCAATTGAAGCACGACGTGATAGATCAGGATCTAATAACATAGGAATCAATCTTTCTGGTGGATCTCCTAATTTTTCGGGAAATATTTGAAAGTATTTTTCCATTAGAGATTCGGGATGATCACCTAATTCTTCAGTAAAGATAGCATAGTATATTTGGGGTGTTTCAAAAGAATATTTGCAGAAACATTCCCACATCAAGATGAATCTTTCAACTTCATCTTCGCCTTCTGTAATATAATCAGGCATTGCCTTTATGTAATTGCTTAAAAAATCTAGGGAAGCAAAAAATATAAGTTGCTTATAGTTATCAAAGTAATTATATATAGTGGCACTATTGTAGCCGGCTCTTTTGGCTACATTTCTAATTGTTACATTTTCAATGCCTTTTTCTTCAATAACTTCTTTGGTGGCTTGAATAAAATATTTTAGTATTCGTTTTTTCTTAATATCCTTATTATCGATATCGATCATAATAAATCAATCCTTTCTAAAATAAATCAGTAATCATGATTACTAAAATAAGGATACAACAAAATAAAGATAATTTCAAGATTTGTTGACTTTATGACTTTAGTTTAATATAATTTTAATGGATGTTTAATGTGAATATAATTACTAATATAGAGGGGGAAATACAAGTGAGTAATACATATGATCTAATAATTGTCGGAGGCGGCCC
>CAYSHP010000007.1:0-67059 GCA_964430875.1 uncultured Halanaerobiales bacterium | reverse complement strand
CTGATTAAAGAGTTTAATGAAAGAGTCGGTCTTTTAGAAGAACTTTAATTAAGTCTAAGAAGGTGTAAATATGAGATATGTAAAAAATTTAAAATGTACTAACTGTGGCGAGACATATGATGCAGAACCAGATAAGTATTTATGTGATAATTGTGGAGAAAAAGGCATCTTAGATGTACAGTATAAATATGAAGATATAAGAAATGATTGGAGTAAAGACAAATTAGCTCAAAATCCTGAAAGTTCGATCTGGAGATACTTACCTCTTTTACCTATGGAAACAGCTACCAAGAGACCTAATTTAAGAATTGGTAATACACCAATATATAATTCCAAAAATATGGCTAAAAAATTAGGTTTAAACAATCTAATTATTAAAGATGATGGATTAAATCCAACAGGTTCTTTAAAAGATAGAGCTTCAGCTATGGCTGCTGTAAAAGCGAGAGAAGCCGGTGCAAAAACTGTAGCTTGTTCTTCTACAGGTAATGCCGCTACCTCTTTAGCAGGTAATATTGCTTCTATGGAAGATGAGATGAATGCAATAATATTTGTACCAGAAAGAGCTCCAGCTGGGAAAGTTGCACAGCTTTTAGTATATGGAGCTGAAGTTGTATCGGTTCAGGATTCCTATGAAGCGGCCTATTACCTTTCTGATGAAGCCATCAAAAAATGGGGCTGGTATAACAGAAACGCAGCTATTAACCCCTATATGGTAGAAGGCAAGAAAACCGCCGTTTTAGAAATGGCAGAACAACTTAACTTTGAAATACCAGACTGGGTAGTTTTTTCCGTAGGAGATGGTTGTACAATTGCGGGGGCATATAAGGGATTTTATGATCTTAAACAAATTGGATTTATTGATCGTATTCCAAGATTATTAGGAGTACAAGCAGCCGGCTGTGCCCCAATTACAAAAGCATTTAAAACTGGTAAAGATTTAGAAGTTACTGATGAAAATACTTTGGCAGATAGTATTGCGGTTGGTAGCCCTAGAAATTACAGGAAAGCCTTAAATGCAGTTAAAAACTCTCATGGTGAATATATTAATGTATCTGATGATGAGATACTTAAGATGATCAAACTATTAGGAAGTACAACTGGTATTTTTGGCGAACCAGCTGGTGTGGCAGGTTTAGCTGGAATTAAAAATGCTGTAAAAGAAGGTATTATAGATAAAGATGAGTCAGTAGCAGTAGTAATTACCGGAAATGGTTTAAAAGATATAGATAATGCTCGAAAGGCAACCGGTGAATTAATTGAAATAGATGCAGATATTGATAAAGTAGCTAAGATATTTGTTGAAAAGGGGGTCATCTAATGGTGGAAGCCAATATGAAGATGGGTGAAAAGATTAGAAATATAAGAAAAACTCAAGGTCTCAGCCTATCGGTATTAGCAGAAAAGATTGGCAAAACCTCTAGTTATTTAAGTCAGGTTGAACGAGGCTTAGCTGAACCCTCTATAACAGCTTTAAGGGAGATATCAAAAGCATTAAATGTACCGATATTTTACTTTTTAATTGAAGATCAAAAACACAATGCAGTAGTTAGAAAAGAAGATAGAAAAGTACTTAGATTTCCAGGTTCTAATTTAACCTTTGAACTAATATCACCTGATCTCGACCACGATATTGAGATGATTGAAGCAAGACTTGAGCCGGGAGCTAGTACTTTAGAGAAACCATTATCCCATAATGGTGAAGAAGTAAGTATTGTCATTCAAGGAAAGATGCAAATTACAATTGGTAGTGAAAGATATGAGTTAGATAAGGGTGACAGTATTTATTATAATGCCAACCTTCCTCATAAAATAACCAGTATTGGAAAAGAAGATCTTGTATTTATTTCAGCTATTACACCACCAAACTTTTAATTATCAATTATCAATAATGGAGGTTATATAAAGATGAAAGATTTTTCGGAAATTTTAAAACAAGCTGAAAAATATCGTCCAGATATTTCAAAATTTTTAAGAGATATGATAGCGATTCCAAGTGAAAGCTGTCAGGAAAAAGATGTTATTTTGAGAATAAAAGAAGAAATGGAAAAAGTAGGTTTTGATAAAGTTGAAATTGATGATATGGGGAATGTACTAGGATACATAGGACATGGAGATCATCTGATTGCTATGGATGCCCATATAGATACCGTTGGTTTAGGGGATGAAGAGCTCTGGGACTTTGACCCCTTAGAAGGCTATGAAGATGATGAAGTAATTGGAGGTAGAGGTGCTAGTGACCAGGAAGGCGGAATGGCTTCTATGGTTTATGCTGGAAAGATTATTAAAGATTTAGGCTTAGAAGATGATTATACTTTAGTAGTAACCGGTACTGTCCAGGAAGAAGATTGTGATGGTCTCTGCTGGCATTATATGATTGAAGAAGAAGATATTAGACCTGAATTTGTGGTTATTACCGAACCATCTTCTTGTAACATATATCGCGGGCACCGCGGTCGGATGGAAATTAAGGTAACCACACACGGTGTTAGCTGTCATGGATCAGCTCCGAGCCGGGGAGATAATGCTATTTATAAGATGGCACCTATTATTAATGAGTTAAAGGCATTAAATGAGAATCTAAAATATGATGAGTTTTTAGGCAAAGGTACATTAACCGTTTCTGAGATATTTTTTAGCTCACCATCTAGGTGTGCAGTAGCTGACGGCTGTTCAATTTCAATTGATAGAAGACTAACAGCCGGTGAAACCTGGGAATTTGCTCTACAACAAATAAGAAACTTACCTTCAGTTAAAGAAGCCAAGGCTGATGTTGAGATGTATGAGTATGAAAGACCTTCCTATACTGGACTAAGTTATCCAATTGAATCCTATTTTCCAACCTGGGTAATTGAAGAGGATCACCCAGTTTGTGATACTCTTGTTGATTCTTATAAAAAATTATTTGATGATGAACCCTTAGTTGACAAATGGACTTTTTCTACTAATGGGGTTTCAATTATGGGAAGACATGGAATTCCTTGTATAGGTTTTGGACCTGGGCATGAAGATCAGGCACATGCTCCTAATGAAAAAACCTGGAAAGATGAATTAGTAAAAGCAGCCGCTTTCTATGCATTGATACCATCAATTTATGTAAATGACTATGCTAATAAAATGCCTGAAATAACCAAAAATATTGTTGAATAATTTCAAGGAGGAATAATAAGATGAAAACTGAATTTAGAGGAAAAGACTTTATAACTTTACAAGATTGGTCAAAGGAAGAACTTGATACATTATTAGAAGTCTCTTTTGACTTAAAAAAGAAATTCGCAATGGGTCTTGATACACCTTATTTAAATAACAAAACTGGTATGTTGATGTTTTTTGAACAATCAACAAGAACTAGAAACTCTATGGAAGCTGGTTTAGCTCAATTAGGTGGACATGCTAACTTTTTAGATACTTCTACCATGCAGGTTTCTCACGGTGAAGTAGCTAAAGACACAGCTATTATCTTAGGTAGATACGGTCATATGATAGCCTGTCGTAACTGTGATTGGGGTATTGGTAATGATTATTTAACAAGTTTAGCTAAATGGGCTCCTGTACCTATATTAAGTTTACAAGATGATCTTTACCATCCAATGCAGGGTATTGCGGATTTAATGACTATTATGGAAAAAAGAGAAAAAATCCGAAATTTAAAAATTTCTATCATTTGGGCTTATGCAACAAGCCATAAGAAACCGATTTCAGTTCCGGTAACTCAATCACTTCTCTTCCCAAGATTCGGAATGGATGTTACTTTAGCTTATCCAGAAGGTTATGACTTACCTGATTGGGTAATTGAACAGTCCAGAGCGAATGCTGAAAAACATGGTGGTTCATTTAAGATTACTCATGATATGGAAGTAGCCTATACTGATGCCGATATAGTTATTCCTAAAAACTGGGGCAGCTGGGTTACAAATCAAAGTGATGAGGTAATAGATGATAACCTAGAATCACATAAAGATTGGAAATGTACAGAAGAGATGATGGCAATGGCAGATGAAGATGTTATGTACATGCATGCTCTGCCTGCAGATAGAGGCAATGAAGTAGAAGACTCTGTAATAGATGGACCCCACTCTATCGTTTATGATGAAGCTGAAAACAGACTTCATACCGCTAAAGCTGTGATGGCTTTAACAATGGGTGGCAAATAATCGTTAATATAAATATTTTCTATACAAAAAGATTACTTTAATAGCAATAATCTTCTAAAAAATACTACTTAAAGTTTACTTACCATTATCATTAATTTCATACAAATAAAAGCGGAGATATCATCTCCGTTTTTTCTCCATTTAAAAAATTTTTGAATATTATAAAAAGGAGAGTTAATATGAGTAAAAAAGTAGAGGACCAAAAAGCAAAAGAACAGGAATATGAAACTGTGGTCGAAGAGGAAGCATATTATGAATTAGAAGATAGACCACCTACGGGTGAAACTATCCTATTGGGATTTCAACATATGTTAGCTATGTTTGTAGGTATAATTACACCACCTCTAATTATTGCCGGAGCAGCCGGATTAAATGCAGCTGAATCAGCTTTTTTTGTTAATATGGCCCTTATTGTTTCAGGGGTAGCTTCTTATATTCAATGTCGTAAATTTGGACCAGTAGGATCTGGTTTGTTAGGTGTACATGGTACTAGCTTCACTTTTGTGCCAATGGCTATTTCAGCTGTTAATACTGGTGGTTTAGCCTTGGTCTTAGGGATGGCTTTAGCAGCTTCTCCTGTGGAAATGGTAATTAGTAGATTTATTAAACAAACTAAAAAACTTTTTCCACCTGTAGTAACAGGTGTAGTGGTTATGCTTATTGGTTTAGGTTTAATGGAAGTTGGTATAACGGATTTTGGTGGAGGAGTAGGTGCTGAAAACTTTGGAAGTGTTCAAAATCTATTATTAGGTACCTTTGTTCTAGTAATTATTGTAATTGCAAATAGATTTGGAAATGGTTTAATCAAGGTAGGAGCAGTAGCTATTGGTTTAGTAGCAGGTTATATAGTTTCAATACCTTTAGGTATAGTTGATTTTCAGCCTGTCGCTGATGCTGGCTGGTTTACAGTTCCTGTACCATTTAAATTTGGAATGTCCTTTAGAATATCACATTTATTGCCCTGGATTATAGCTTATATTATTACATCAATTGAATCAATTGGAGACTTAACTGCGATTTCAGAAGTTTCTGGAGAACCTGTTGAAGGTGACCTTTATCGAGAAAGAATCAGTGGGGGTATCCTGGCTGATGGTGTAGGTTCAGCCATCGCGGCAATCTTTAACACAATGCCTAATACTACCTTTAGTCAAAATGTGGGAGTTATTCAAATGACCAAGGTGGGCAGTAGAGTAGTTGGTTATGCAGTGGCAGGGATCCTGGTAATTTTAGGACTTTTACCTAAAATTGGTGCTTTAATTAGTGTGATGCCTAAACCTGTTCTGGGAGGAGCAACTATAGCTTTATTCGGTATGGTAGCTACTTCTGGTATGAAAATAATTGTAAGGGGTGGTTTAACAGATCGTAAGATTTTTATCCTTTCAATAGCTTTAAGTGTCGGCTTAGGAGTAACTTTTAGGCCAGATATAGTGAGTAAGTTACCTAATATACTTTCTACAGTTTTATCATCTGGAATAACTGTTGGTGCTATAAGTGCTATCTTACTTAACTTACTTTTACCCCGAAAAGAAAAACGTATTGAATGTTAAGAAAAGACGGGAAATATTAAAAATATTGTTTTTAGTGTGATATAATGAAATTGAGATATATGACTAAACATATAAACTAACTAGTAATTAAAAGTGATATAAAAAGAAAACAGGAAATAAGAAAGTTCTGTTTAAGATTAAAAAATGGAGGTGTTTTAATGGAGTTTGCACATGTAAACAAATCAGAAAAAAGAGTAGATGTTTACGAAAAAGTAACCGGTAAAGCAAAGTATGGAGCAGATATGAGATTTCCAGATATGCTTTATGGAAAAGTTCTTCATACTGAATATCCTTATGCGAAGATCAAGAGTATAGATACTACAAACGCGGAAAAAATGCCGGGCGTAGTAGCAGTAATTACAGCCGCCGATATACCTAATAATGAATTTGGTGTAATTATTGAAAATCAACAAGTGCTAGCTAAAGAAAAAGCATTATATATAGGTGATGGTATAGCCGTAGTTGCAGCTGAAACAGCTAAGCAGGCTGCTAAAGCAGCTGAAAAGATTGAGGTGGAATATGAAGAGTTAGAAGGTATATATGACCCTTTAGAGGCAAGAGAAGAAGATGCACAGTTAGTACATGAAGATTTAGAAGACAATCAAGTCATCCATCACCCTTTGAGAAAAGGAGATCCGAAAAAAGGTTTTGAAAACTCAGATGTAATTATAGAAAGGGAATATGATACTCCCTTTATTGAACAGTCATATATTGAACCGGAAGCGGTAGTTGCAGTTCCTTATCAAGAAAATTCAACTGTCACCGTTTATGGTTCAGTTCAAAATCCTTTTGCTACCCAAAATGCAGTAGCAACCGTTTTACAGGAAGACTTAAATAAGGTAAGAATTGTTCAAAACCATATGGGCGGTTCTTTTGGAGGTAAGGATGAAGTTATTTCATCTATGGCCGCTAGAGCTTCAGTTTTAGCTTTAAAAACTGAAAGGCCTATAAAACTTGTAAATAGTCGAGATGAATCTATTAAAGAAAGTTATAAAAGACATCCCTATCATATGAAGTATAAGATAGGTGCAACTGAAGATGGCAAGATTCAGGCTATGGAAATTGAAGCTGTTGCAGACAGTGGAGCCTATGCCTGCCAGACTCCTTTTGTAACCTGGAGATCTGTAGTACAGGCCACAGGTCCTTATGAAGTAGATAATGTTAAAACAGATACTTATGGATACTATACAAATAATGTATACACAGGTGCGATGCGTGGTTATGGTTCTCCACAGGTTATCTTTGCACAGGAATCCTTGATGGATGAACTAGCAGATGAGTTAGATATGGATCCAGTTGAATTGAGGATGAAAAATATCTACCATAATAACTCATTTACAGCCAGTGGACAAAAACTTGATAATCATGAAGTTAGTTTAGAAGAAGTATTAACAAAGGCAGTAGAAAAAAGTAACTTTGTTGAAAAATATAAAGAATATAGTAAAGAACAACCCGGTGATAAGAAAAAAGGTATTGGACTTTCTATTAGTTTTAGAGGTTGTAGTTTAGGTGCAGAAGCAATCGATGCAGCTGGTATTATCTTATCACTTAAAAAAGACGGTAGTGTAAGCCTTTATTCTGGCTTAGCAGAAAACGGACAGGGACTTAAAACTGTCTACTGTCAGATGGCTGCGGAAGCATTAGGTTTAGATACTGATAAGATTAACTTTATGCAGGTTGACACCTTAATTTCACCGGATAGTGGTTCAACAGTTGCTTCGCGGGCAACTCTAATCGGTGGTAATGCTGTTAAGAAAGCTGCTGATAATTTAATTGAAAAGATAAAAGAATATATTTCAGATAAATATGACCAAGATAAAGAAGATATCTATATCAAAGATGGCTCTATTTATGGTCAAAAAGATGTTGAGATTATGAGTATTAATGAAATGGCTTCTAAAGCCGCTATGGAAGGTGTTTATCTGACTACCTATGGTTGGTATGTATCCCCTGATATTTCTTGGGATGAAGAAACTGGCCATGGTCGCCCCTATTTCACTTATGTCTATGGATGTCAGGTCGCTGAAGTTGAAGTTGATACTGGCACCGGTGAAATAGATGTATTAAACATGACAGCTGCCCATGATGTAGGACGCGCTATTAACCCCGCTAATGTTAAAGGACAAATCTATGGCGGTGTTTCCATGGGCTTAGGTTATGGTGTTATGGAAGAAATAGAAACAGATCAAGGATATATAGAAAACACTAACTTTGATGAATATATGATACCGACTGTCAAAGATATGCCCGATATAGAGCCAATTATTGTTGAAAATCCAGATCCAAACGGTCCTTTTGGAGCTAAATCAATTGGTGAACCTACCCTTGAATTAGGAGCAGCTGCAATTGCTAATGCTGTTGCTAATGCAACTAAAAAGAGGATTAGATCATTACCTCTTAACCTCGAAAAAATCATTGTGGGCAAGGACTTACACAAAGGGGTTGATCATAAATGATAGAATTTGAAGCGTTAAAGGCCAATAGTCTAGATGAAGCTATAGATATACTAGCTGATAAGAAAAACGAAGTGAAAATGGTTGCCGGTGGAACCGATATGTTAGTACAGATTCATCATGAAAGTGATGATCTAAAAGAGATGAAGTATCTTTTAGATATTAGCGCTATTTCCGGTTTAGATGTTATAGAAGATAACGGAGAGTATTTAAGGCTGGGAGCTTTAGTTACTCACAGTGAAATTATGGACTCCGTATTAATAAATGAAAAGTTTCCTATCTTACAAAAAGCAGCGGAAGTTATCGGCTCTACCCAAATTAGAAATCGAGGAACGGTGGGCGGTAATGTCAATAATGCTTCACCCGCAGCTGATTTAGTAACTGCCCTAATTGCTCTTGATGCTTCGGTGGTTTTACATTCCAGTCACGGCAAGAGGGAACTACCTTTAAGTGAATTTATTACTGGTCCTTATTGTACTGACCGTAAAGAAGATGAAATAATGACGGAAGTAAAGGTACCATATATACAGGACGAATACTATGATTGTTATCAAAAGGTAAAAAGACGTCAGGCTGTTGCTATAGCTAGAATTAATTTAGCTGTAATTACCAAAGTTAAAGACAATAAATTTAATGATATTAGGGTAGCATTTGGCTCTGCTACTCCTACTGCTACAAGATTTAAAGAAATTGAAAAAGAACTTGCAGGAGCTGACCTCTCAGCCATAGATTATGAACAATTAGCTGAAAAAACCAGCGAGGAAATGGTCGGTATTACAGGTGAAAGATGGTCTACTCCTTATAAAAGACCTGTTGTTGGTAATCTATTAAAGAGAGCCCTCCAGTCAATAGTTAAGGAGGTGCAGTAATAATGGAAGAAGTTAATGTAACCTTAACCGTTAATGGCAAAGAACATAATATAAAAGTTCCGTCAGATGAAAGACTACTTGATACCTTAAGAGACAGATTACACCTGACAGGAGTTAAAGAAGGCTGTAGTATAGGTGAATGTGGAGCCTGTACAGTAGTTTTAGATGGCAAAGCGGTTAACTCCTGTATGGTCTACACTTTCCAGATTGATGGCAGTGAAGTCTTAACTGTGGAAGGATTAGAGATCGATGGTAAGCTAGATCCTTTACAAGAAGCATTTATCGACCATCAAGCCGTACAGTGTGGTTTTTGTACACCCGGTATGTTAATGTCGGCAAAGGCATTACTCAATGAAAAGCCGGATCCTGATAGAGAAGAGATTAAAACTGCTATAGAGGGTAATCTCTGTAGATGTACCGGTTATCAACAAATCATAGAAGCGATTGAAAGTGTTGTTAACAAAGACAGGAGTGAATAAAATGTCTAAAATTTTAATTAGAGACATTAAAGAGTTAATCACGATGGATGAAAAAAGAAACCGTTATAAAAACACTGATATCTTAATTGAAGATAAAAAAATAAAAACAATTGATGATAATATTGATATAGGCGAAGATGAAGTTGATGAGATAATTGAAGCCGGGAACTATTTCGCCTTTCCCGGCTTAATAAATACCCACCATCACTTCTACCAGACCTTAACCCGCAATATTCCTGAAGCACAAGGAGTTGAGCTGTTTAACTGGCTTAAATTCCTTTATCCAATCTGGTCTAACCTAACACCGGAAGCAGTATACTATAGTACATTATTAGCATCAGCAGAACTTTTAAAGACAGGTTGTTCTACCAGTGTGGATCATTTTTATGTCTTTCCCGAAAGCCAACCTGATAATTTAATGGATTATCAGTTTAAAGCTGCTAAAGAAATCGGTATTAGATTTCATGGTAGCAGGGGTAGTATGTCGTTAAGTGAAGAAGATGGTGGATTACCACCTGCTTCGGTTGTACAAAGTGAAGATGAAATCTTAAATGATTCCCAGAGAGTAATTGATAAATTCCATGATGATAGCAAATATGCAATGCAGAGGGTAGTATTAGCACCGTGTTCACCTTTTTCTGTTTCAGAAGACCTAATGGTTGAATCAATAAAATTGGCTAGAAAAAACAATGTATTAAGCCATACTCATCTTGCTGAAACTCAAGATGAAAACCAATACTGTGTTGATACCTTTGGTAAAAGACCCTTAGATTTGATGGAAGAATGGGGTTGGATTGGTAAAGATGTCTGGTTTGCCCATGGAGTGCATTTTAATGAATTTGAAATAGTAAAACTAGCCGAAACAGGTACGGGTGTTTCCCACTGCCCTGCTTCAAATATGAAGTTATCTTCGGGAGCAGCTAAGATTCCGTATATGCTTAAAAAGAATGTACCGGTTAGTCTAGCAGTTGATGGTAGTGCTAGTAATGATGCCTCTAATATGATTTTAGAGTTAAAGCTTGCCTATCTACTGCATAAATTGATTCATGGTATTAAAAGTATATCTTCTGAAGATGTATTATCTATTGCCACTAATGGAGGTAGAGATGTACTTAACCAACCAGAAATAGGCAGTATTGAAGAAGGTAAAGCTGCTGACCTTTTCATGGTTAGAAGTGATAGGTTAGGTTTTGCAGGTGGGCAAAGTGATCCGGTTGAAGCATTAGTAAATACAGGCACTACTCAAGAAGTAGATTACAATATAGTGGACGGTAAAGTTGTAGTTCGAAAAGGAGAATTAACAACTATTAAAGAATATAATGTAATAAAGAAACACAATCAGATTGCGCAAGATCTTTTAAGTAAATAAGGAGGGTTGAACTTGAAACTTTATGGAAATGGTGTATTAATCACCTTAAATTCAAATGACCCTGTTATTAATGATGGTGCTGTATTAATTGATGAAGGTATTATAAAAGATTATGGTAAAACTGATAATTTAAAGGTTAGATATCAGGAAGCAGACTTTAAAGATGTAAAAGGTAAAGTAATCATGCCTGGAATGATAAATTCTCATATGCATTTTTACAGTACTTTTGCACGTGGTATGGATTTAAAAACCGAGCTACCACCACAAAATTTTGAAGAAATATTAGAAAAACTATGGTGGCGTTTAGATGAAACCCTAAATAGTGAAGATATCTATTACAGTACGATATATGCTTTAGTTGAAAGTATACGAAGTGGTACAACGACTATTTTTGACCACCATGCAAGTTATGGATATATCGAAAACAGTCTTGATATAATCTCAGAGGCAGTTGTAAAGTCTAAACTTAGAACCAGTCTATCTTATGAGATTTCTGACCGTCATGGTGAACAAAAAGCAAAACAGGCAATCAAAGAAAATGAGCGTTTTATTAAGCGTGCTAGGAAGCTAAATAGCGATTTTATTACTCCCGCCATTGGTCTACATGCCTCCTTTACTTTAAGTGATAAAACTTTAAGAGAGGTTGCTGAACTTGCTGAAAGCACCAATACACCAACACACTTTCATGCAGCTGAAGGCAAAGTAGATGAAGAAGATAGTAAAAAACGCGGTTATAAGAATCTAGCAGATCGTTTTGATAAGTTAAATATATTAAGAGAAGATTCACTGGCAATTCATGGAGTACATTTATCTGAAAGTGAATATGAAATACTTGCGGATAATAATGTGTTTTTAATCCACAACCCTGAATCCAATATGGGAAATGCAGTAGGTGCAATTAACTTAAGAAAAGCTTTAGATAAGGATTTAACAATAGGACTTGGTACTGATGGTTATACCACAGACATGTTTGAAAGTATCAATGTTGCCGATCTTTTACAAAAGCATAACAATTTAGATCCTAATCTAGGTGGAGAAGATATTAATAAAATTGCTTTTGAAAATAATCGAAAGATAGCAAAACAATATTTTGATAAAGAGTTAGGTATTATTAAAAAAGATGTGCCCGCTGATATTATAGTTGTAGATTATAAATCTCCGACTCCGATAACCGATGAAAATTATTTTTACCATATCCTATTTGGTTTCAATGGGGGTTTAGTTGATAGTACAATTGTAAATGGACATGTTTTGATGGAAAACCAGGAGGTGAAAGTTTTAGATTATGAAAAAACAATCAAAAAATGCAAACAACAGGCCAAAGACTTCTGGAGAAGATTTTAACAGTTACTTTAGGCCACAAACAAAAGAAGGATTAATGCAGGTATTGAGAGATTATGAGGATGCCCTTACCGTAATAGCGGGAGGTACTGATCTTTTAGTTGAACATTATAATAATCTATATAAAGTTGATAGATGGCTCGATTTAAACTGGGTAAGTGAATTTAAAGAGATCAAGATTTATGATGATAAGGTCGAAATTGGTTCTATGGTCACTCATGAAAGACTCTATAAATTAGATAAGATCAAAGAACTTTTCCCTGTCATTCAACAGGCAGCGGCTGATGTCGGTTCACCCCAGATTAGAAGTAGGGGTACTATTGGTGGGAATATTGTTACATCATCACCAGCCGGTGATTTACTACCACCCCTTTTAGTCTATAATGCTAAATTAAAACTGATTTCAAAAGATGGGGAACGTATTGTAGATGCCAATGAATTTTTTACAGGGCCCAAGAAAAATGTATTAAAAAAGGGAGAAATTGTTGAAAAAATAATTCTTCCTTTAAGAGATGAAATGTACAGAGGGGCCTGGGTTAAAGTAGGTAAAAGAAAAGCCCTCGTTATTTCATCAATAAGTTTAGCTTTTAATATTGTGTTTGATGAAGATAAAAAAATTAAAGAAAGTAGAATATGTGTGGGTTCAGCTGCTCCAACACCACTTAGAATTAAAAAAGCAGAAGATGAATTACTTGCCAAAAAAATTAATAATGTAAATATAGAAGAAATAGCACAGATAGTTTCAGATAAAATATCACCGATTGATGA
The DNA here is from genome assembly GCA_964430875.1 of uncultured Halanaerobiales bacterium. GTDB lineage: Bacteria > Bacillota > Halanaerobiia > Halanaerobiales > M55B127 > M55B127. The sequence continues at coordinate 54,079 of CAYSHP010000007.1, read as the reverse complement.
TATTAGAGGTACAGCTAAATACCGCAGACAGGTCGCTTTTAATATAACTAAAAGTGCCCTAAATGAGGTGATTAACCAATGAAAATTAAATTAACAGTTAATGGTCAAAAAAGAGAAGTAGATGTTAAACCACATACCCGCTTACTAGACCTTTTAAGAGAAGATCTTGGACTAACAGGAACTAAAGAAGGTTGTGGAAAAGGTGAATGTGGTGCTTGTACAGTAATCATGAATAATAAAGTGGTAGCTTCTTGTCTGGTATTAGCTCCCCAGGCTGATGGTGCTGAGATACAGACTGTAGAAGGATTAGGAGATAAAGAGAAGTTACACCCAATCCAGCAGTCCTTTATTGAAACCGGGGCAGTACAGTGTGGTTTTTGTATACCCGGAATGATTATGTCCAGCAAAAAGTTACTCGATGATAATATAAATCCAGGTGATGAAGAAATCAAAAGAGGTTTATCCGGTAATATATGTAGATGTACCGGATATGTCAAGATAGTTGATGCTGTCAAAGAGGCATCCCACAAGATGCAAAGTGGGGGTGAAGATAATGTCTAAAAGATATGTAGGAGAAGACATCTTAAAAGTAGATGCAAAGGATAAAGTCACCGGACAAGCTAATTACCCATCTGATTTAAAGTTTGATGATTATTTACATGTTAAAGTCAAAAGAGCAACTTATCCTCATGCGATTTTAAAAGATTTAGATATTAGTAAGGCTAAGAAAGTTAAGGGCGTCGTAGATATCATTACAGAAGCAGACTACCCAGATCTCAATAAATTTGGTCTAATCATTAAAGACCAACCTGTTTTAATTAAAATTGGTGAAAAAATGAGATTTATGGGAGATGCTTTAGCCATAGTTGTAGCTGAAACAGCCGAAGCTGCCTTAAAAGCAAGAGAAAAAATCGAAGTAGAAGTAGAAAAATTAGAAGTTATTGATAACGCACATCGAGCCATCGAAAAAGACGCTCCTGCCATTCATGAGGATTTAGATGATTTATGTACAGAATATTTAAGTCCCGATGTAAACCGCAAAAATATCTTAGTTGATCATCATCTAGAAAAAGGTGATGTAGATAAAGGGTTTGAAGAAGCTGATTTTATAGTAAAAAACGATTATCAGACTCAACATATCGACCAACTTCCTATACAAAATGAGGCAGGCTATGCAGTCTATGATGAAAAATCTGGTGAAATAAAGATTTGGACTGCTTCTCAGTGGTTACATGATACCCAAGCTGATGTTGCTCAATCTTTAAATATGTCGAAAGATAAGATTAGAATAATAAATGCTGCAATTGGGGGAGCTTTTGGTAAAAAAGAAGATGTTTCAGTTCATATTCACCTTGCTTTAGCAGCAATGCGTGTAAATAGACCGGTTAAATTAGAATATACAAGAGAAGAATCAATGATTTCTCAATCAAAAAGACACCCTCTTACCATTAGAGCTAAGACAGGTGTAACAAATGATGGATATCTAACTGCCTGGCAGGTATTTGTAATCGGAGATACCGGAGCTTATGCTTCTAGTGGCCCGGCTGTAGTTCATAAAGGAATGTATCACTGTACAGGTCCATATAATGTATCCAATGTACGTGGTACTTCTTATGCAGTTTATACCAATAACACCTATGGTGGTGCTATGCGCGGTTTTGGTACAACCCAGATGGCATTTGCTTATGAATCACAAATTGATATAATTGCTCAGAAGTTAAATATGGATCCTGCTCAATTTAGATATCAAAATGCTTATGATACCGGTTCAATTACTCCCAATGGTCAGATGTTAGGGAAAAGTGTAAATACTAAAAGAACAATAGAAGAAGCAATTAATCTGTCGAAATGGGAGGGGGAGATTAACAAATGAGAAAAAAAGGAAGAGGTATGGCCTCAATAATGTTCGGCTTTGGATATGGTGAGGGTTTTCCCGATCATTCCATTGCTGAAATAGAAATCACCCCAGACAAGAAGATTAAATTAAGAACAGCTGGTGCAGATATGGGTCAAGGCTTTTTAACAACAATGATTCAGATTGCTGCGGAAGTCTTAAAAATAGATCCTTCCTATATTGAAATTGTCGGTCAGGATACTCACAATGCAAAAAATTCCGGTTCTACTTCTGCTAGTAGACAAACCTTCTTTTCCGGTAATGCAGTAAGAGAAGCGGCCGAAGAAGTTATGGGTAAAATCTATCACCATGGCAGCCTTTATTTTAACAGTAACCATCCAGAATTAACTGTTAAGGAGGGTGAATTATACGCTTGTGATGAGGATAAAAAGATAACTTATTGGCAATTAGCAGACATAATTGAAGAAAAAGGAAAAAAACTGAGTGCTGAAGCAAGCTTTTTTCCTAAAACTTATGCCCCTGATAAGAAAACAGGCCAAACTGAGAAAAACTATGTAGCCTATACTTTTATGACTCAGGTGATGGATATAGAAGTAGATACCGATACTGGTATTATTGAAGTAATGAATGTCTATACGGCTTTAGATGTAGGAAAAGCTATTAATCCGCAAAATGTACACGGTCAAATTGAAGGTGGTACAGTTCAGGGATTAGGTATGGCTTTAATGGAAGATCAAGTGATTAAAGATGGTATTACCTTAAATGCCGATATGACTAATTACCTGGTTCCCAGTATTAAAGATATTCCCGAGTTTGAAAGTACCTTAATTGAAAATAAAGATTCTGATGGACCTTTTGGCTCTAAAGGAGTAGGTGAACCTACTTTAATTGCTGCTAGTCCTGCCGTGGCAAATGCAGTTTATGATGCAATCGGTGTTAGAATTAAAAGTCTACCGATTACACCAGAAAAAATATTAGATGCATTAGAGGAAAAAAATAATTAATGCCAAACAATATATTGATTACCGGAGATAAGTATGTCGGTAAAAGTACTATTGTAAAAAGAATTTTAGATAAATTGAATCTAAAACCCGGAGGATTTGTAGTAGGTCGAACAGGCAATATAAATCAGTGGTTAAGTTTTTACCTAACAGATCCTCTGGATTACTATTACCATTGGCAGGGAAAAGATTCAGCAGGGTTTAAAAAGAAATGTCAGATTTTTGCGAAAAGAGACCATCCTTCCCAAGATTGGCAAGTTAATCCCGAGGTTTTTGATGATAAAGGAGTTCAGTTTTTAGAAATTGGAAGCAAATTTCGAGATATATTAGTCATGGATGAACTTGGGAGGTTTGAGCTGAAGGCTTTAAAATTTCAAGAAAAAGTGTTTGAAATTATGGACAGTAAAAAACCAGTATTGGCTGTAATCAAAGATGAGCATAACAAGTTTTTAGATAAGATAAGAAGCAGAAATGATATAAGTATGTATAGGGTTAAAGAAAAAAACCATGAATCTGTTTTTGAAGATATTTATCAAGAATTAAGAAAGACAATTATGAAAATTAATAAAAATGAGGAGTGATATTGATGGCTGATTTAAAAGTAGAATTTGCAGGAATTGAATTAGATAATCCCGTTATGCCGGCGGCCGGTCCGCCAGTTAAAGATGCAAAAGCAGCAAAAAGAGCCAAAAATGGTGGGGCTGGTGCAATCGTTACAAAGACTATCTCTACTACGGCTGCTAAAGTACCGAGACCAAACATGGCTAGAATAAAAGGTGGTTTCTTAAATACTGAACTATGGTCCGAACTAACTCCAGAACATTGGCTAGAAGAGGAATATCCTGTGATTAGAGAATTAGGCTTACCCGTTATAGCAGGTATTGGTTATACAAAAGATCAAATTAGAGAGTTAGCTAAAAAGGTAGAAAAGTATGCAGATGCTTTAGAACTTTCTACTCACTATTTAGGTGATGACACAACTCCCATGGAAGAAAGTATTAAAGCAGCTAAAGATGAAGTCGATATTCCAGTTTTCGTTAAATTAAGTCCGGGAATTGACATACCAGAATTTGCTAAAGCGGCTGAAGAAGCTGGTGCAGATGGTATTGTATTGATTAATTCCTTTGGCCCAACCTTAGATATTGATCCCAAAACTGGAAAACCAGTAATGGGTAGTGACAATGGATTTGGCTGGCTATCAGGTGAAGCTATATTCCCACTGGCCTTAAGAGCAGTTTACCAAGCCTCCAATAATGTTGATATTCCTGTTATTGGTGTAGGTGGTATTGATAGCGGCTTAAGAGCTGCCAAGATGTTTATGGCTGGAGCATCTGCTGTACAGGTTTGTACAGAAGCTATTGTAAATGGTCCTAGTGTCTATAAGAAAATAAATGAAGAATTAAATAAATTCTTAGATGAAAATGGATATGAAAGTGTAAATGATATTAAAGGTTTAACTGCTCAGGTGGTTAAAGAAGAAGCTAACTTTAATACAGTTGTACCAACAGTAATTGAAGAAAACTGTACCACTTGTGGCTTATGTATCACCAGTTGTGTATATGATGCTATTTCATATAATGAAAGTAGAGACTATATTGTCATCGATCCTGATAAATGTGCAGGCTGTGGACTATGTATCACCCGTTGTAACTTTGGTGCATTAAAATTAGAGTAATTAAAACATATAAGAATATAATAGATAATAAGTATAAGGGAGGGAGGGATTAAATTGATTAACAATAGAATTTTAAAAATGGCTAAGGGTGAAATACCCGCGGAATTAGTCTTAAAGCACGGAAGAATAGTTGATGTGTTTAATGAACGCTTAATTAGAGAAGATATTGCAATTGCAGATGGTAAGATAATTGGTATTGGTGATTATGAAGGGGTAAAGGAGATTGATTTTGAAGAAAATATTATTGCACCTGGTTTTATAGATGGGCACCTTCATTTTGAAAGTGCTATGGTTAGAGTGGATGAATTTGCAGCTTGGATAGTGCCAAGAGGCACCACAACTGTGTTTGCAGATCCACATGAAATTGCTAATGTAGCGGGTTTAGATGGAATCAAATATTTTCTAGACCGCGGGACAAAGCTACCCTGGAACTTTAATTTAATGCTTCCCTCCTGTGTACCTGCTACCTCTAATGAAACTTCTGGAGCTGTGTTAACAGCCGATAAATTAGCTAAACTTAAAGACAAAGAAGGGATCTTTGGTTTAGGTGAAGTAATGGATTTTGTTGGAGTGATCAAAGGAGATAAAAACATTTGGGGAAAAATAGATATGATTGGTGATAAATTCATCGATGGGCACGCCCCTGGGGTCAGCGGCAAAGCACTTAATGCTTATCTGCTTGGGGGTATAATGGCAGATCATGAATGTACTGAACCTGAGGAAGCAATTGAAAAAGTAACAAAGGGTATGTATGTTATGATCAGAGAGGGCTCAGTAACACGAGATCTCGTGAACTTACTACCGGCTGTAAATAATAGTAATTTATCTAGATTTTTATTTGCCACAGATGACAGGGACCCTGAAGACTTATATGAAAACGGTCATATTAACTTTGTGATCAAAAAGGCAATTCAAAATGGTATCTCACCGTTAAGGGCTATCAAATTAGCGACTATTAATTCTGCTAAGGCTTTGGGTTTAAATAATGTGGGTGCGATTGCGCCTGGCTATAAAGCAGATTTAGTTATTCTTGATAATCTAAAAGACTTTAATATAGAAAAAGTCTTTAAAGATGGTCGACTTGTAGCAGAAAATGAGAGCTTAATTGTAAATTTACCTGAAATAAAAGAAGGAAAATCGGAAAAAATATTTAAATCAGTTAATATTGGTAAGTTAAAAAAACAGGACTTCAATTTACCCGATTTTAAAGAGTATCGTGTGATGAGCTTAATAAAAGATCAAATAGTAACTGATAAAGAAATTATAAAATTTGATGAGAAAGTAAAAATTGATGATTTAGTTGCTAATAACTTAGTAAAAATAGCTGTAGTTGAAAGACATAAAAAAACCGGGAATGTTGGTTTAGGATTACTCAAAGGTTTTGGACTCCGTAAAGGAGCAATAGCTATTTCTATTGGCCATGATTCACATAATATTATTGTGGTTGGCTTAAATTCAAAAGATATGTATAAAGCAGTCAAAGAAATAGAGAAATTACAGGGTGGTATTGCTGTAGTTGAAGATGGTAAACTATTAGACTGTCTTTCTTTAGAAATTGCCGGTTTGATGTCTAAAGATTCAATACCTGAAGTAGCAAAAAAATTAAAGAAGATGAAAGAAAAGGTATATTCGATGGGGGTAACTCGTCAGAGTCCCATTATGACCTTGTCTTTCATGGCTTTACCAGTAATTCCTTCTTTAAAAATAACTGACCAAGGTTTATTTGATATTGATGAGAATAAATTTGTTTCCCTAGGAGTAGGCGATTAATTTAAGAGGAGGTGTTAAAAGGGAAAATAAGTGTAAGATTATCTTCAATATTTATCTAAATTAAGACTTATCATTAATAAGGAGGGAATTTGATGAACGAAATGAATGACGGAGGCTTCCTGGAAAAGGTATTTAAACTTAAAGAGAACAATACCGATCCTAAGACTGAGGTAATTGCTGGATTTACAACCTTTTTAACCATGGCTTATATTATATTTGTAAACCCATCAATCCTTAGTGAAGCAGGGATGCCTTTTAATGGAGTATTTATTGCTACAATTGCTGGTATTATTTTAGGTACTTTGGCGATGGCTTTCTTAACAAATTATCCATTTGCACTAGCTTCAGGTATGGGCTTAAATGCATTTTTTGCTTATTCTGTAGTTATTGGTATGGGTGTATCCTGGCAGACCGCTTTAGGGATAATATTTATAGAAGGTATAATCTTTATTGTCTTAAGTGTGACGCCGGTCCGGAAAAAGATAGTTAACTCTATACCAATGAATCTAAAAACTGGTATTAGTGCTGGTATAGGTTTATTTATTGCTTTTATCGGACTACAAAATGCTGGAATCGTTGTTAATGATGAAGCTACTTTAGTAAGTATGGGTTCATTATTATCAGGGCCTGCTTTAGTTGCCCTGATTGGTTTAATAGTAACTGGAATTTTACATTCCCTTAAAATAAAAGGATCACTCCTCTGGGGTATCTTAATAGCGACAGCTTTTGGCTGGACAAATGGTGTAACCCCAGCTTTTAATGGTATTTTTGCAATGCCTAAGATGGCTGATTGGAACCAAGTTTTATTCCAATTAGATATTGCTTCAGCTTTAAGATTAAGTATGGTAGGAGTCTTATTATCATTCTTATTTGTTGACCTTTTTGATACAGCCGGTACTCTGGTAGGAGTAAGTAAACAGGCTGGCTATATTGATGAAGATGGTAACCTACCAAAAGCAAGTAATGCTCTCTTGGCTGATGCGATTGGTACTACTGGTGGTGCGCTCTTTGGTACCAGTACAGTTACAACATATATTGAGTCTGCTGCCGGTGTTGCTGAAGGTGGTAGAACAGGTTTAACAGGTGTAGTTACTGCTATCCTATTTTTCTTAGCATTGTTCTTTAGACCATTAATTGGTCTAGTGCCCGGTGCAGCTACTGCCCCTGCTTTAGTTATAGTAGGTACTATGATGATGACTAATGTAAGTGACTTAGACTGGGATGATTTCACTGAAGTATTACCAGCCTTTATTGCTATGATCGCAATGCCCTTAACATATTCAATTTCTAATGGAATTGCTTTAGGCTTTATTATTTACCCTCTAATTAAGTTATTTACTGGTAGAGGAAAAGAAGTAAATACATTAGTTTATGTATTAGGTGCAGTATTTATTGCATACTTCTTGTTTTTATAAAGATATAAATATAAAAGGGGGAGGAAATTTCCTCCCCTTTATAATCAAGAGGATGGTTATTATGTATACAGCTATTATATTAGCCGCTGGTGAAGCGGATAGAATGGGAAAATTAAAACAACTGTTACCCTGGAAAGATAAGACAATACTGGAAACAGTTATTGATAATGTATTAGCTAGTGAATATATTGATGATGAGATCAGGGTGGTCTTAGGTGCTGAAGCAGAGAGAGTTAAAAAGAAAATAGATTACTATGATGATAACCGCTTTAGAATCAAAGAAAATCCTGATTTTACCAGAGGTATGAGCAGTAGTTTAAAAGTGGGTATTAATAATTTATCAAATAACACAAAAAACTTGGTAATATTTTTGGGAGATCAACCATTGATTACACCAGATATATTTGATAATATTATAAGTGAGTTTGAAAAATCATCCTCTGAGATAATAATGCCTATTTATAATGATAAACCGGGCCATCCGGTGATTATTAGTACAAAATACTTATCTGAAATGAAAAAGTTAGAAGGTCCGATGGGATTAAAACCATTTATTGAAGAACATAAAGACTTAGTTGAGTATTATCCTATTGATAACCAAAAGGTAATCATAGACTTAGATTACTATGATGATTACCTTTATTATAAAAACAAATATGATTAGGGATGATTTTTATGAAGTTGAATTACAAACTATGGTTAGAAGAAGATGGAGAACGCCTTTTCGGTGACGGACCAGCAGATATATTAAGACTTGTAGATAAACTGGGTTCTTTAAGCAAAGCTGCTGCAGCCATAAATATGTCCTATAGCCAAGCCTGGCAATTAATCGACAAATTAGAAAAGAAGCTGGGATTTAAATTATTAGAAAAACAGGTTGGTGGAGCTGAAGGTGGAGGTTCTACTTTAACCAAAAAAGGTAGATTAATTATGGATACTTTTTTAAACTTTAGAACTGAAGCCAGGCGCGAAATGTCTAAATTGGAAACAAAATATTTTACTCAAAAATTCAAAGATAAATTAAAAGAGTAAAATTATTTTTTTAATAACGTTATATGAGGTTACAAATAACGAAAAACATAAGGAGGAATTAACTTTGAAAAATTATTCTAGAAAATTTGCAATAATCATAACAATGGTATTAGTCATAGGTTTAATGGTCACTTCATCTGCTTTTGCCGGGAAGCTGGTCACTGATATGACAGGTAGAAAAGTTGAAGTACCAGATGAAGTAAATAGAATAGTGACAACATATCGTTCTGCAACTCAATTTGTATTTTGCCTTAATGCTCAAGATAGATTAGTAGCTTCTGATCTAAGTTTTGAAAAGATTTCCTTGTTCCAAAAATTATATGAAGGAGAAAAACTTCCAAATGTAGGTTCGAAAAGACATGGTTTAAACTTAGAACAGATCATTGAAGTAGATCCTGATTTAGTAATTTTATTTCCCTACAATGATGGACCTAAGGTTGCCAAGAAATTAAAAGAATTTGGTATAGCTTCAATTATAATAGTGCCTGAAAGTTATGCTCAAATCAAGGAAACTACCAGAATTTTAGGAAAAGCTTTAGATGCTGAGAAAAGAGCTGAAGAGGTAATAGATCAATATAATAAAATACTTAAGATAGTAGATAATACAAATGAAATTATTGACAGGAAAGAAGTATACTTTGCAAATTCAGATTTATTTGATACAGTTGGCAAGAATATGTTACAGACCAGCATGATCGAATTAGCAGGGGGTATTAATCCTGCTAAAGAAGTAAAAACAGGATTTATAAAAACCTCTTTAGAAGAATTAATTAAATGGAATCCAGATGTAATTGTAGTTTCACAATATTATAGTGGTACTATAGAAGATCTATCAAACCGACCAGAATTACAACAGCTTAAAGCTGTTAAAAATGAGAATATTTATAGATTTCCCTCTAAAGTTGAACCTTGGGATTTTCCAAGTCCTTCTTCTTATCTAGGGATTGTCTGGTTAGCTGAAAAATTATATCCTGAAATGTATGACGATCTAGATATTGAAAAAATAGTTAATGAATATTACAATACTTTATATGAACAAAGTTATCAAGAATTAGGTGGAAGCAACCTATAGAAATAGAAGGTGTAAATATGTTAGAAGTTAAAAATTTAGGGTTTTCATATAATAAAGTTAAAACCATCAATAACATAAACTTCAGGGTCAAAAGGCAGGAGTTTTCCTGCCTTTTGGGTGCTAATGGTTCTGGTAAAACAACTATTTTAAAATGTTTAAATGGAGTTTTAGAAAAAGACGAAGGAAAAATAAAGATAGATCAAACTGATTTAGATGAATTAAATCAAAGGCAGATTGCTCAATATGTTAGTATGGTACCCCAGGAGCATTCAGTGGTTTTTTCCTATAGAGTCCTGGATGTAGTTACAATGGGCGCAACCCCCTATCTGGGTTTTGGAAAGATGCCTGGACAAAAACATTATGAGCGAGCTCTTAAGATACTTAAAAAGTTGGATATTGAATACCTGGCTGATAGACAGTATAATCAGCTAAGTGGTGGTGAAAAACAACTAATCTTAATTGCTAGAGCCCTTATGCAGGATACGGGCTATTTAATCATGGATGAACCTACTTCCCATCTTGACTTTAAAAATAAGAATCTCTTAATGAGAGAAATTAAAAAATTAACACGGAACAGTAATACCGGAGTAATTATGGCTTTGCATGATCCTAATCTTGCCTTAAAGTATTGTGACCGAGTAATCATTGTTAAAGATGGCTCAATAATGGCAGATGGGGATACCAATGAGATAATGACTGGCCGTAATCTGGGTAATGCTTACGGAATTGATATAAAAATTAATGAAAAAGCAAGAGGAATTGAGATAGCCCTTCCCGAAATATAATATTAATGGGAAGGGAGTTTTTTATTTTGAACTACAAAAAAAGTATTATATCTGGTTTTAAAAAATCAATACCAGTTATCTTAGGTTATATGCCAATTGGAATCAGCTATGGGATTTTGGCTTTGCAGACTGACTTATCTCCTTACCTTATCGTTGGTATGTCTATTTTTGTTTTTGCAGGGTCATCTCAACTTATAGCAGTAAATATGTTAACTGCTCAAGCAGCTCTTATCCCAATTGTTATGACTACTTTTTTGGTAAATCTTAGGCATATTTTAATGAGTGCATCTTTAAGTTTACATTTCAAAAATACCCCTCAAAAGTTGCTTCCTATTATTGGCTTTGTGATAACTGATGAATCTTATGCTTTAGGTAATACCCTTATAAAAGATGAAGAGGAAAATAAAGGAATTTTCTTTTTAGCAATGGGTTTAAGTGCTTACCTGGGCTGGGTTTTTAGTTCACTGGCCGGTGTGATTATTGGCAGGTATATATTAAACTTTGAAATTCCTGTGATTGGATTTGTCCTACCCGCTATGTTTATAATCTTACTTATTTTACAGATCAATGAAAAAATGGATATAGTAGTTTCCATCATGGCTGCATTACTATCAATTGTTTTTTACTTTATTTTACCGGGAAATTGGAATATAATAGTGGCAACAGTAACTGCAGCAGTAGCAGGGGTGGTAATAGAAAATGCAATCTAAATATATATTAATGATATTGGGTATGACTTTAGTAACATATATTCCTCGAATGTTACCGGTAACTCTTCTTTCAAAGGTTAAAATTCCTGATATTTTAGTTAGAATTTTAAAGTTTGTAGGTCCAGCTATTCTTGCATCATTATTAGCTCCAGCTCTTTTTATTACAGAAGGAGCAGTTGATATATCTTTGAGTAATCATTATCTATTAGCTGCAATACCCACTTTTATCACTGCATATTTTACAAGGAGCATCTTTACTACAGTATTTTTAGGTATGTTATATTTATATATTTTCACATTAATTTAGGAGAGGTGAAATTTATGGAAATAAAGATTGATTTATTTAGTGATACTGGTACAAGACCCTCAGATGAGATGAGAAAATTCATGGCTGAAGCTGAAGTCGGTGATGAACAGTTATTTGAAGATCCTAGTGTAAATAAATTAACAGAAATGGCATCTGAACTTTTAGGTAAAGAAGAAGCAGTCTATCTACCTTCAGGATTGATGGCTAACCAAATTTCTTTTGCTGTTCACTGTAATCCTGGTGATGAGGTTATTATGGATCAAAGTGCTCACCCTATTCATTATGAAGGCGGAGCTACGGCTGTCATAAGTGGGGCTACCATTCGGGGTTTAGAAGGTGAAAAAGGTATTTTTCAATTAGATCAGTTTGAAAAGGCAGTTAGGACTAAAGATTATCATGACCCACAGAGTAAGGTTTTATCAATTGAACAAACCTCTAATTTAGGTGGAGGCAGAGTTTGGCCGCTTAAATTAATAAATAAGCTTACCGAAAGAGCTCATGAACTGGGTTTAAAAACCCATATGGATGGAGCAAGGCTTTTTAATGCAGTTGCAGCAACTGGTATTTCTGCAAAAAAATATGCCGCTAACTTTGATTCGGTTTGGTTTGATTTAAGTAAAGGATTAGGAGCACCTGTTGGCTCAGTATTGGCGGGATCAAGTGAGTTTATTAATGAAGCTCGGTATTGGAAACAGAGATTAGGGGGAGCTATGCGTCAGGCTGGTATCATTGCAGCCGGTGGAATCTATGCTCTTGAAAATAATCTTGAAAGATTAAAGGTAGATAATGGAAATGCAAAACTGTTAGCAGAGAAGTTAGCTGAATTAGATAGAGTAGAGATTGATCCCGAGACTGTGGATACAAATATTGTTATATTTAAGATAAAAGGGCAAAATTCAGCTCAGTTTGCTGAAAAGTTATTAGAAGATGGTTTAAGAGTTAGTGTTTTACATGATAAACTAAGAGCTGTAACACATCTAGATGTAAATAGAGAGGATATTTTAGAAGCAGCAGAAATCTTTAAGAGAAAGTTATAAATAAAATATAATATATTTGTAATAATTTACAAAAAATATTATTAATATTAATGTTTATAAACATAATATTTTTTTAAAAAATATGTTATAATGGTTAATATAAAAGGGAAAGAAAGGAGTGGTTTTGCTTTTATATTTACTGTATCTATGAATAAATATTCCAACAATAATAGGAGGCAAGTTAAAATGAAAAAAATTAGCTTTATTAGTGTTCTAACAATAACTTTAATGTTGGTGTTAAGTCTTGTTTCAATTAGTAATAGTGTAATGGCTCAAGATATGGATAAGTTTGCTGTAATCTTCCCGGGCTCAATCCAGGATGCGGATTATAATGCGACCGGTTATAGGACAATGGAGGCCGTTGAAGAAGAATTAGGGCTAGAAGTTTCTTATTCTGAGCAAGTTGCTGTACCAGATGCTGCTCGTGTTTTAAGTGAATATGCATCTAGCGGTTATGGTATTATTTGGGCTCATGGTGCACAGTTTAATGAAGCAGTATTTGAAGTAGCTCCGGAATTTCCAGAAGTGGCTTTCATAATTGAAGGCGATATGCCTTTAGAAGAAGAATATCCTAATATTACTCTTTTAGAACGTAATTATTATCCAGGCTTTTATGTATTAGGAGCTTTAGCTACTCAAGTAACAGAAACTAACAAAATAGGTTATATCGGTGGATTAGAACTTCCCTTTACTTATGGTGAAGTTAATGCAATTAACCAGGCAATTGATACCTATAAACCTGAAGTTGAGTTTAAATATATTTATGTAGGAGACTTTAATGACCCTGTAAAAACCAAACAAAGTGCTGAAGCATTGATTTCACAGGGTATAGATGTAATTATTAGTGGAGTTAACTTAGGAAATTATGGTTTATTTAGAGCCGTTGAAAATGCTGAAAGACAAGTATATGTAACAACCACTTATACTAATAAGTATAATCAAGCACCAGAACATCATCTAACTTCAGATTTATTTAGATATAATCCTGTTGTTTTTGAAGCAATTGAAAAAATTAAATCAGGTCAAACAAGCAACTTTATTCCCATGGAATATGGTCCAGAAAAGTCTCGTTATCTTAAACTTCCTGTAGATAATGTGTCTGATGAAGTTAATAACTGGGTTAAAGATATTGCAGAAAAAGTAGCAAGTGGCGAGATAAAAGTAGAGAAAAATTTATCTGAAATAGATCTAGACTAAAGATTATTAAAATATTCAAATTAATAGTTTATAATTTGCTGCCTGTGGTTATCAGGCAGCAATCTTGATTTTAATTTAATTATTGATAGATTAGTCAATTACTCCACCTGAATTAAAAATAAGATTTAGATGGAGTTTTCTTGAGACATTTTAAATAAAAATATTTAAAAAAGAGAGTGAGTTTGCAATATGGCTAATACAAATAAAGTGTTAGAAGCTAAAAATATAAGTAAAAGTTTTGGTCCAGTTCAGGCTTTAGATAAAGTTAATTTTGATCTAAATAAAGGTGAAATCCATGGTTTATTAGGAGAGAATGGTGCCGGTAAATCTACTTTAATGAATGTATTATATGGTCTTTATAATGAAGATGAAGGTGAAATTTATATAAAGGGAGAAAAAGTTAAATTTAATTCTCCTATTGATTCTATAAAAAAAGGTATTGGAATGATTCATCAAAGCTCTACTTTAGTGCCAGAATTTACTGCTCTTGAAAATTTAATTTTAGGTACTGAAGGTAGTAAATTAAATTTAGAACTAGGGGAGGCAAAAGAGGAAATCTTAAAACTACAAAAGGATTTTGGTTTACAATTTCCCCTTGATACTAAAGTAAAAGAACTACCAGCTGGAGTGCAAAAAAAGGTTGAAATAATTCGGGCTATTTATAGAGGAGCTAATATTTTAATTTTAGATGAACCTACTACTTCCTTAGTAGAAAAGGAATTTGAACAATTATTAGATTCTCTTAAAAAAATGGTGCAAAATGGGGTTACCATTGTTTTTATCACCCATAAAATAAAAGAAGTTTTAAAGGCCTGTGATCGGGCAAGTGTGTTAACAGGTGGTGTAATGCAGGGTACCGTAGATACTGAAGATGTTACAAAAGAAGATTTAGTCAAACTAATGTTCCAAAATCAAGAAATAAATATTACAGAAAGCGCTATTCCCATAATAGATATACCGGAGGTTGAAAAATCTAAAGAACCTATCTTAAGTCTCAAAAATGTTTCGGCTAAATCAAAAGAAAAAGATGGCACTAATTTAGATTCTATCTCTTTTGATATTTATGGGGGTGAAATACTTGGTATAGCTGGGATTTCCGGTAATGGCCAAAAAGAGCTGGCGGAAGTTTTAATTGATCCCAATAACATTACTGAAGGAGAAATTATTTTAAAAGGTAAAAAAGTAAATGGACTTACTACAAATCAGATTTTTAAAAGAAATGTCTTTTATATACCTGAAGACAGAAAAAATGAATCTATTTTAGGACTAGGGGATATAAAAGATAATGTTTTATTGGGACACCAGCGAGAAGATCAATTTCAACAAAATGGTATAGTTAAATGGAATAAAGTTAAAAAAGAAACCAAAGAAATAATAGATGAATATGAAGTAAAAACTCCTGATGAAGAACAGCAAATTGGCAAGCTTTCAGGCGGTAATATACAAAGAGTAGTTATTGGAAGAGCTTTGATAAATGATTTGGATTTATTGGTAACTCACAGTCCAACTGCTGGCTTAGATATGGCTTCTGTGGAATTTGTATTTAATAGATTAGTTGATTTGAGGTCAAAGAATACAGCAGTATTATATATCAATGAAGATTTAGATGAACTAATGGAAGTAAGTGATAGAATTGGAGTTATCCATGAAGGAAAACTTGTAGATATATTTACGCAAGATCAGTATGATAAATATGAAATTGGTGCAAAGATGATTGGAGGTTAGTAAAGTGGCTGGACAAGAACAAGTAATTCAAGAAGATTCCAGAGGGCAAGAAATTTGGAATAATGTTAAGCCTTATGTGTTAGCTTTATTAATTGCATTTGGAATTTCAGGCGTGATTATTGGCTTGTTAGGATATAATATACCGAAAGCGTATCAAACCTTAATTTTAACTTCGTTTTCTTCAAGAAGAGGTATAATAGAGACTTTAAAGAAATTTATTCCTTTAACTTTCGCAACATATGCCTTTGCTATTCCTTTTAGAATTAAATTTTTTAATATCGGTGGCTGGGGCCAGATGCTTTTTGGAGGAACTATTACAGCAGTTGTAGGAATTGGATTATCAGGTTTTAATATACCTTCTGTAATTTTCATACCGATACTCATATTAACAGCAATGGTAGCTGGCGCAGCCTTTGCATTTTTAGCTGGATTTTTAAAAGCTTATTATAATATTAATCCAATTATTTCAACTATTATGTTAAACTTTATAGCTTTTTACTTCGTTAACTTTGTAGCGACAACGAATCCCTGGAAGGCTCCTCAAACCGGCCATCCGATGACTTTGAAACTGCCAGAAGCGGCCTTGTTTCCTAAGGTGTTTGGCCAAATTCATTTGGGTATTATAGTTGTTTTAATCGCAATAATTGCTGTATATTATCTAATGAATAAAACCGTTTTAGGTTATGAAATAAAGGCAACAGGATATAATCCTGATGCTTCTTCTGTTTATGGAATAAAGATGAAGAAAACCTTAATATTTACTTTCTTAATTGCTGGGGCCATGGGTGGCCTTGGTGGTGGAATAGAAGTTATGGGGGTTCATTCCCGTCTAATTGAAGGATTTGCCTTAACTAGTGGTGCTCAATACGGTATTTTCGGTATATTAACTGCCTTAATTTGTCAGGGTAAACCTTTAGGTGTACCTCTTTCAGCAATGTTCATCTCAATTTTATTAGTAGGTGCAGATGCTATGCAGAGGACTTTACAGGTACCTGTAGAACTTGTATTCTTAACTCAAGCAATAATAGTTTTATTGATTGTAGTATTAAGACGTCAAGCTGGCGGTGGATATATTGAATAAAAAACATATACTTAGTTATAGAAAGGAAGTGTTGTTGTGGGCCAACTAACAGAAATACTTACTCAGATAGTTTCTTATACAAGTGTTTATGCCCTGGCCAGTCTTGGAATAGTGATTGGTGGAAGAACGGGAGTTTTTAATATTTCTGGGGAAGGTATTATGCTTGCTTCCGCTTCTGCCGGTTTTATTGCTGCTTATCAAACTGGAAATTGGTTTATGGGTTTTTTAGTAGGGGCTTTAATGGGAGCTCTTTTTGGACTGATATTAATATATATCCATGAAAAGCTAAAGATTAGCCAATTTATACTAGGGATTACTCTAGTAATTTTAGGGACAGGCTTATCTGATTTATTATATAAGACTATTGTGGGAGTTCAGCTTTTTGCACCAGAAGCTCCTCCTGTCCCTGATATTAGAATACCAGGTATTTCACAGATACCTATAATATCTGCCTTTTTAAATCAGGATATAGTGGTATACTTTGCTTATATAGCAGTCTTTGCCGCTTACTATATTTTTTATCATACCCGTTTAGGATTAGAAACTAGGGCTATTGGAGAAGATCCCAAGGCTGCAGATGTTGTTGGTATAAATGTAAAATTAAGAAGATATGTAACTACTATCATAGGTGGCTCATTAATGGGCCTTGCAGGCGCTTATTTACCGCTTGTTGTTACAGGAACATATACTACCA
The DNA here is from genome assembly GCA_964430875.1 of uncultured Halanaerobiales bacterium. Lineage (GTDB taxonomy): Bacteria > Bacillota > Halanaerobiia > Halanaerobiales > M55B127 > M55B127. Next base: position 36,723 of record CAYSHP010000007.1, on the reverse strand, counting down.
ATATTTCTAATGGTAGAGGTTTCATGGCGATAGGTATTGCTATATTTGCTAGTTGGAGGCCGGAAAGAGCTTTACTTGGTGCTTTTATATTTGCTGCAATTGAAGTTTTTTCTTTCCAACAGCAATTGGGAAATTCTTTAATACCTTATCAGTTCTTATTAATGTTACCTTTTATTTCGGTCTTATTGATAATGTGGATTTTCAGAAAAAGAGTAGAATTCCCGGCTGCACTTGGTAAACCATACAGTAGAGAATGATAATATATAATTAAAAATATAGTAGGTGATGGAGCTCACCTTAATTATTGCATATTTTGCAATTGATGGCTCCTATTCAGAACAATTGGGCTGAATAGGAGCTTATTTTTTTATGCAAAAATAAATTATAATGGAGTGTGAAGTTGTTATGGCCTTTAGTTTAGCAGTAATTATTTTATTGGGATTGGGTTTTAATAGATTATTTGATAAAATTAAGTTACCGGGTTTACTGGGGATGTTAATTTTGGGAATCTTAATTGGTCCTTATGGATTTGGTATTATCAGTAATGAAATATTAAATATATCAGCCGATTTAAGAAAGATTGCCTTAATTGTAATTTTGTTGAGAGCAGGTTTAGGTATTGAAAAAGAAACGCTCAAAAAAGTAGGTCTTCCTGCTTTTAGACTAAGTTTTATACCGGGTATTTTAGAAGGGATTTCAATTTTATTAGTTGCAAGTTATATTTTTGAGTTATCTTTCGTGGAGGCAGGAATATTAGCTTTTATTATTGCAGCTGTTTCACCGGCTGTGGTAGTTCCCCAGATGTTAAATTTGATAAATAAAAATAAGGGAACTAATAAAGGAATACCCACTTTAATATTGACTGGAGCTTCTATTGATGATGTAGTTGCTATTACAATTTTTACTACATTCATGGGTATTTATGGAGGGAAACAAATAAATATTACAAAAAAGATAATGGATGTCCCCTTATCCATTATTATAGGAGTTCTGCTTGGATTTTTTATAGCTTTATTTATGGTTTATCTATTTAAGAAATATCACTTTAGAGATACAAAAAAAGCTTTAATTATATTAGGATCCGCAATATTATTAACTGGCTTAGAAGATTATTTAAAAGATATTGTGCCAATTGCTTCTCTTCTTGGGGTTATGACAATAGGATTTGTACTTCAGGAACGTTATAAATTAGTAGGAACAAGACTTGCTTCTAAATTTAATAAGATATGGGTTTTTGCAGAAATAATGCTTTTTGTACTTGTGGGAGCTGAGGTGGATGTTTATCTGGCTATTGAAACTGGTTTGAAAGGTTTGTTAATTATCTCAGTTGGTCTTTTGGCTAGAAGTATAGGTGTGTTAATTTCTGTAACTAATACCCCTTTAAATTTAAAAGAAAGATTTTTTTGTGTGATAGCCTATACACCAAAGGCGACAGTTCAAGCAGCAATTGGGGCAGTACCTATAGCAGTTGGAGTTGAATCGGGTGAATTAATTTTAGCTATGGCAGTGTTAGCTATTGTGATTACTGCACCTTTGGGGGCAGTCGGTATTAAATTTGCGGGTAATAATTGGCTTAAATAAAAAGGATGGTGATAAAATGGTTGGAGAAGGTAAAGTGTTAAAAATATATATTGGCGAAAATGATATGTTGGAAGGTGAACCACTCTACAGAGCATTGATAAAAAAATTTAAAGAAATGGGATTAGCTGGAGCAACTGCAATTTCCGGAATAGAAGGGTTTGGTTTAAACAGTAGAATTAAAAATTCTCATATCTGGCAACTATCTGAAGATCTTCCTATTATGATTGAGGTGGTTGATAAGTCAGAAAAGATAGACAATATAATACCTACTGTACAAGAGATGGTAAAAGAAGGATTAGTAACAGTAGAAAAAGTAGAAATATTAACCTATAAAGCAGAGGACAACAGTAATTAATAAGTTGTGAAGTTCACTTAATCTTTAAGCTTAAATAAAAATTAAAGGGGTTTAATTTTTTCTAGATAGCTTGATAAAGGAAAAGCAAGTTCGATATTGAAATCATTAATATAAGAAACAGACAAAATTATAGAAAATATTTAAAAGAAAAAAATAGCTACCAGTTTACTTGATATATCTAAAAGGGGGGAGTTAATGGTGGAAAATTTTTTAAGGTATTCTAAAGAGGTAGGGAAAGCTATTAAAGAAGATCAACCGATTGTTGCTTTAGAATCCACAATAATCGCACATGGTTTTCCTTATCCTGACAATATTGAGCTGGCCATAGAATTAGAAGAACAAGCCCGAGAAGTGGGAGTAATTCCAGCGACAATTGCAATTATTGATGGTGAGTTGAGGGTGGGGTTAACTAAAGAAGAGATAGAATTTCTTGGACAATCAAATAATATTAAAAAAGCTAGTTTAAGGGATCTACCAGTTTTGGTCTCCAAAAAGTTAAATGGTGCAACAACAGTCGCAGCAACTATGCAAATTGCATATTTAGCCGGTATTGATGTTTTTGTAACAGGTGGTATTGGGGGAGTACATAGAAAAGCAGAAAAAACCTTTGATATTTCAGCTGACCTAAAAGCATTATCTGAATTTCCAGTAACCGTAGTTTGTGCTGGAGCTAAATCAGTACTTGATTTACCAAAAACCAAGGAAGTATTAGAATCAAAAGGAGTACCTATTCTTGGCTATAATACTGAAAAATTTCCTGCTTTTTATTTAAGAGATAGTGGTCTTGAAGTTGATTACCCGGTCAGCAATGGTAAAGAAGTTGCTGATATAATGGTAAAGAATATGCTTTTAGAAAATAGAAATGGAATATTAGTTACCGTACCTATTCCGAAAGAAGATGAACTTAACCGGGCTCAGTTTAATAAAATTATTGATGAGTTAATACAGGAAGTAGAAGATAAAAATATCAGAGGTAAGGATATTACGCCCTATCTTTTAGCAAGAATAAAAGAAGAAACCGATGGAGCGAGTGTAAAAGCTAATATATCTCTGGTAAAAAATAACTTGAAGGCCGGTTGTAAAATATCGCAAGCATTAAAGGAAATGAGATAAAATGATTTTAGTAATTGGAGATATAAATCTTGATATTATCGTGAATTTAAGAGAAGCAATAAACTTTAATACTGACAGCCAATCAGAGATATTTTTTAAAGGTGGTGGTTCTGCTGCTAATTTTTCTTACTGGTTGGATTATCTAAATCAAAAAGTTAGACTTATTGCTAAAACAGGTGATGACTTTATAGTAGATTATTTAAAAGAAGAATTTGCAAATACAGATATTGATTTTAAAAATCTGATTAGTAAAGAAAAAGAAACCGGCAGAATTGTGGTTCTATTAAGTAAAGATGGAGACCGGACAATGATTACAGACCGGGGTGCAAATGTAAAAATTAAGCCAGAGGATATAAAAGAAGAATTTTTTGAAGATGTAAACCATCTACATCTAGGAGGTTATAGCTTTTTTGGCGAAAAAAACATGGAAAATACTGCTCTTAAAGCTATAAAGAGGGCGCAAGAAAAAAATATTACAGTTTCATTTGACCCTTCTTCTTATTCCGGACTTAAAGATTATGGAATCCAAAAGATCTTAAATCAAACAGAAGGTATTGAGCTTTGTTTTCCTAATCTAGAAGAAGGCAAGATACTAACAGGTAAAAATAAGCCAAAAGAAATTACAAGTCACTTGCTGAACTATTATAAAAATGTAATTTTAAAAGTAGGTAAAAAAGGCTGTATGATTGGAAACCAAAATGAAATTTGTTTTATTCAACAGAAAAGAAAGTTAGCTGAAGGAGATACCACGGGTGCAGGAGATGCTTTTTCAGCTGCTTTTATAGCTAAATATCTAAAAAATAAAAATTTAAAAGAAGCAGCTCATTATGCAAATCAAATAGGTTTTAAATGTGTAAATAAGATTGGCGGTAGACCAGATAAAAAGGAGGGAAAGTAATATATGGAAAAGAGAAAGTTAGGAAAGACAGGTTTAGAAGTTAGTCTAATTGGATTTGGTGGTTTTCACTTACTTGAAATCCCAGCTGAAAGGGCTCAGAAATTATTAAACAAATATATTGACATGGGTGGCAATTACATAGAAACGGCTGCTGATTATGGAGATGGTGAATCAGAAAGAAAGATAGGGCCGGTAATTAAAAAGCGCAGAGATGAAGTAGTATTAGCAAGTAAAACAGGTTCAAGAATTAAAGAAGGAGCTTTAAGAGATGTAAATCGTACTTTAGATAATCTTAAAACAGACCATCTGGACATATTATTTATGCATGCCGTAAAAAGCTTTGAGGAATTAGAAACAATTTTTTCAGAAGGTGGAGCCTATGAGGCCTATCTTGAATTAAAAGAAGCAGGCAAAGTAAATAATTTAGGTATCTCTATGCACGGGCAGCCAGATGTCTTAATAAAAGCCCTTAAAAAAGATAAATTTGATGTGGTAATGGCAACCTTTAATTACTTCGATAAGTTTAACTTTCCCAAATTAGAAAATGAACTACTACCTTTGGCTCAAGCCAAAAATGTGGGGATTGTTCTTATGAAAGCTCTTGCTGATGGTTTCTTATGGAGATCAGCAGAAACTGCCTTTAGATATGCCTTTTCTTTACCAGTTTCAATAGTAGTAACCGGTATTAATACAGAAGAAATGATAAAAGAAGATATTAGCTATGCCAATAACTATATTCCAATGAGTGAAGAAGAAAAACAGGATCTATATATGAATGCACCTGAATTAGGTAATTATGTATGTAGACAATGTGATGAATGTGTAGATTGTCCTGAAGATATAGATATAAAAGAGATCTTTAAATTAGAAGGATATTATGATCGTCAGATGAGAGATGGTAAAGTTAGAAACCCGGCTGATTTTGCTTTAAGAGATAGATTAAGATTCTGGTTTGAAGGAGAAGAAAAGGCAAGGTCACTTTATCAAGAATTAGATGTTAAAGCCAATCAGTGTACTAATTGTAAAGAATGTATCAATCAATGTCCATATGATTTACCAATTGTAGAAAAACTAGATATCGCTCATTATAAATTAAGTGGTGAGGATGTATTGTTTTAAATATTAAATAAGAAAGAAAAGACCGAGAGTGAAATTTCACTCCCGGTCTTTTCTTTGAAAAAATATATTAAGATATTAGTTTTATTTATTTTTGAATTTATAATTAGGTGGGGGAGAAAAAAGTGAAGCAAAAACAGCTAGGGTGGGGAGGATTAAAATTCCAATCATGATTTCATGGTAACCTCCAAAATAATCATAAGCGACTCCAAAGGGCAAAGGGCCGAGAGCAGAACCAATTACCATTGTAGTCATAGCAAACCCTCTAATACTACCCAGGTTTTCTCTTCCAAAATAATTAGGCCAAACAACCCCGGTGCTAACAGCGTCAAAGGCCATAAATGTGCCATGTACTAAGGCATATATTATTAAAGTGATTTTGCTATCTGCTCTTAATAATAAGAAAATTGCTCCGGATAAAATAAGAAAATTAATCCCTTTGATAATATTAACTTTAAAACGATCTAGTAACCATCCAGCTACAAATGTAAAAGGAAACTTTATCATGGCAGTTATACTTAAGATTAAAGCAGCAAAACTAGGTGAATAACCAATATTATTTACAATAGAAACCATATGAAAGGTTAATCCTGTAGTGACTAATGCAGAGACAACCCCACAATAATTCATAAACCAAAAAGACCTAGTTTTCATAGATTGATTTAATGTCCAAGGATCTTCACTGATATGAATCTTTGGTGCTATAGTATTATCCTCTTGGTCAATACCATCAGGATTAAGGCCAATATTTTCAGGTTTGTTTCTAATAAAGATCCATCCGACTGGTGCCATAAAAAAGATGAGCAGAAATGACCATAATCTCCAGGTAAAGGTTAAACTATATGTATTAATAAGCCAATTATTAAGGGGAGGTAGCAGGCTAGAACTTATAACTCCTCCTATCCCTAATAAGCTCAAGGCAAGCCCTCTTTTTTGTTTAAACCAGTGGGGAACTAAAGTTTGTGGTAAAAGAGACATAGAACCCTGGCCTAATAATCTCAGCAAAAAGAAACCTATAAAAATCATGAGTGGATTAAAGATCAGGCTCATCCATATACAGGCAAATCCAAATAATATAGAAATTATAGTAGTCATTTTTCTATGCCCTAATTTATCTATATACCTACCTACAAATGTAAGAATAAGACCTGAAATTAAAGTAGCTATTGAATAAAAACTGGAAATCAAGGAGCGACTCCAGCCAAATTTATCAATATAGTGGTTAATAAATATTGAAATAGAATAAGTTTGTCCTGGCCCAGAGAAAAACAGGCCTAAGGCAGCTACAACTAATACAATCCAGCCATAATAAAAAGGAGATTTTATTGGCTTTTGTTCATTAATTTCTTCTTTTATCATTTATGTATTCACCCTTATTTTTAAATATACTATTAAAATTATTACTCTATACTTATATATCTATAACATTAATATTTCCTAATGTCAAATTAAATTTCAGTTAAAGACCATCAAAAAGCCAATAATTAACTATTATAGAAAAACTAGATAATGTTCATTATAAGTTAAATGGTGAAGATGTATTGTTTTAAATATATTTTGAAATAGTAAGAGGGTTACTTTCATAATAAAAGTACCGCCTATTTTTTTATCTAATATTTAATTTTCTTTTAAAATAAGGGGTTAAGACTAATAATAAACCCAAACTAAAGATAAAGGTAATAATTGAGGCATAGTTAAAATTGATCCATTGATTTTGATTAAAGATATTTTGATAACTTTTAAATGCCCAGTAATTAGGAAAAATATAATATACCCAGTGAAATTTTATAGGAGTATATACTGAAGCCATGGGAACTGCTATTAAAAATAGGGCAGTACTTTTAATGACTCCAATTGCACCAATTAAATTATCAGCGATACCTCCAATTAAAAACCCCCAAATTATTCCTATTTTAACCGAGGCTAAAACTGCTATTAATACAAGCCAGTAATTAACTGAATTACCCACCATAATAAATACTGTAATGAAGGATAAGACTACTGCAAAAAAGATTGAGATAATACTTTTAGATAAGATAAATTCCTTTAGACTAATAGGTGAAACTGACAAAGCATTAATTACATCATTTTCTTTTTCGTCAATAATACCTAATCCAATAGTTAGTCCGGCGATCAAAATGATGGTTAAAAGAACCAGGCTACCTGCAAGTTCAACCATACTAGAATTATCTTTTTCTAAACTGGCATAGTTAAATGAATACTGATTATTTTGATTTAAAATTAAGCCAAGAACTGCTTCACTCATTTCGGCAGTTTCTTCTGGTTCATTTCCTTCTAAAATAATATTATATTTACCATCCATTTTTGTTATCCCAGCTACATCATCCCACTGATTTACCCTCTCTTTAAGCGCATCTAAATTATTATAAGTAATTACATTACCATAATCTTCTAATTTATCTATCTTATTTTGTTCTATAGTATTATCTACTGCTATAGTAGTTTCAATTTCAGTTACATTCGGCATAAAGAAACTTAAGCCAAGTGCTAATAAGATAGGAAAGACTGTCATATATATTATCATATTGTTTCTTAGAGATAATATTAAATTTTGTTTAAAATAGTATTTAATTTTTTTAAACATTATTTACCCTCCTTCATTAGTTTTCTATTCACAGACCAGGTAGCTATAATGAACATTCCAATACCTTCTAATACTAATAACATATTTAAATTAAATAATATGGAGTTTTTGCCAGAGGTAAATAGTAATTCTCTTAATCCAAAAAGTACAGAATAAGAAGGTAAAAATCTAAAGAAATCTGGTGAAAATGATGGAGTTAAATAAGTCATCATAGGTAATGCAAGTATTGATAATACAATTAAAGCTACAAAAATAAATTCTTCTAAGTTTTTAAAAAACACACTAATACTCAAACCTAAAAGCGTCATTAATATACTGCCTAAAGTAGTTAAAACAAATATATTTAAGTAATTCACATTAAAACCTAATGTAAATAAAAGTACAATTAAGAGATATAGATAAGCTAATATTAGATTAGCACTAACTTTAGATAAAATATATACAATAGTATTAGCTGGGCTTACCCGAAAGGCCTTAATACCGCCTTCTTCTTTTTCCTGAAAGACAATAACTGCGACCAAGAGAAAACCTAACAAGATAACTTCTGTAAAGATAATTATAGGTATTAATTTTTGGTTAAAAGGAATATTAGGTTGTTGAGGCCTTAAATATTGAATATTAATATTTTCATTTTGATTATTTTTTATTCTGTCAATTAAATTTGCCATGGCTGCACTTAATAGATTAAATGCTTCATCATTTTCATTGCCCTGTCCAATAATGGTAAAGGAAGTATTATCTTTATTACCATCAATTATTACTCCGAGTGTATTACTATTCTGATTTAATCTTTCATATAATTTTTTTTCACTATCGACAAAGCGATCTTTTTGTACATCATTTTTTAATAAATAATCCTGCACTATATTATTATTAGTATTATCAAAAAAGAGCTCTTTAGGTGTAATTTTTACTTGGCCAGGTATCACGAAATTAACTAAGATTACCATAATGACTGCTAATCCAATAACAATTAAGTGAAAATTGTTTCTCATTAAAATAGTAAGATTTTGTTTGGTTAAATTTAAATATTTGTTTAGCATCTATGCCAACTCCCTACCGGTTATTTTAATAAAAATCTGTTCTAAGGTGGCCTCCTGAGAATGTATTGTTTCTATGTTATTACTACCTATTAATTTTTTTAATCTTAAATTATCTGCTTGATTTTCAGGAAACAGATATTCTTTTTGTAGGTTATTATCTTGTTTGTATTCTACTTTAACCGACTTTTCACCGTACCTTAATTTTAAATTACGGGGAGTATCTAAAGCTACTATTTCACCTTCATTAATAAAGGCGACCTTATCACATAATTCTTCTGCAACGAACATATTATGAGTGGTGAGAAAGATGGTAGTTTTATTTTTCTTTTTATTAATAATTATATTTTTAATTTCTCTGGCTATAGAAGGGTCTAAACCGGATAATGGTTCATCTAAAAAAAGAATCTTTGGATCATTAAGTAAAGCCCTTGCAAATACTAATCTTTGTTTCATGCCTTTAGAGTAACTTTTGGCTTCTTTATCTGCTGCTTCTTTTAAACCTACCTGGTTTAAAAGGTATTCGGGCTCTTTTGTAGGTACATCAAATAGACCAGCATAGTATTTAAGGTTTTCATAACCACTGAGTTTACTGTAAAGATTAGGGTGCTCAAATGAAACTCCTATTTGATTAAAAAAATCAAGCCCCATTTGATCTAAAGAACTATTATTATATAAGATATCACCTTTTTGTAATTCTAAAAGGCCAGTCATAATGTTTTGTACAGTGCTTTTGCCGGCCCCACTTGGACCTAAAAACCCAAATATCTCGCCTTTATTTATTTTAAAAGAGACATCATTGACGGCATATTCTGATTGATTATCATACTTATGAAATAAATTTTTAACTTCTATCACTTTAAATTCCTCCTTATTTTAATAGACAAAGTATCCAAGTCCAAAAAAGACAAGACTTAAAATAATTACAACAACATCTAAAAGCCAGAGTTTTTTACCACTATTTTTAATGAAAGAAACAAACTTTTGAGATGCTTTTTTCCATTTAAAAGTTAAGCCGACAGTTTTTATAGACATTAAGGTAATAAATGTTGTTAGAATCCATCCATATTCTGTATACTGAAAAAGAGTAGCATACCAAGTTAGTATTAATATTGTAAATGCATAAAATAAAAGTAGATTAACAGTAAAAGATTTACCTTTTTTACCATAATGTTTCTCAGCCCAACCATATAATAATTGGTGTGCAAAAATACCAACAAGTCCTTTTAAAAAAGCAGTAGATGCCAACACATAACAAATAATTTTAAATAACATTTTAATACTCCTTTCAATTAATCTTTTTTAATACCATTTTTTAAAATCTTTATAAAGTTTTTTATATATTTTTGAATCTCCATATTTTTAGTTAAAATATCTTTTTCAATAAGCAGTAATGAAAAATTTTCTAAAAAAGAAGAAACTATAAAAGCTGCTAACTTTTTATCTACACCACTTTTAATCTTTTTTTTATCAATTTCTTGTTTCAAATAATGTAGGTAATTGAAATTATCATTTTCTAAATCAGTTTTGTATCTATTTAAAACTTTATTTTTCAATTTTCGATTAGTGTTTTTCAATAAATCAAAATAGATCTTCTGAAGATTAGGATGTTTTAAAGAGAAGAGATAAGCTTCCATAAATAATGTTTCTAATAAGCTGAAGAAATCTTCAAGTTCATTTATATTAATTGCATTTTTAATGTGTCTTTTTTTATCTCTATATGATATATCAAATATATAGATATATAGTTCTTCCTTGCTTTTAAAATATTGATACATACTTCCCTTTGATATTTTTGCCTTTTTAGCTATACTGCTAACAGTGGTATTTTTATATCCATATTTAGCAAATTCTTTGATAGATATATCGACAATTTTTTCTTGTTTTTTGGGGTCTAAATTATAAAATGTACTTAAGGGCATGTTTCACCTCCTAAAAAAGACTACCCGGTCATACGACCACTTGGTCATATATTAACACACCCTCAAACCCTTGTCAAGAGAATATTAGAAAAAAAGACCACTTGGTCATAAAAACTTTGACAGCCTGCTAATTTTATATTATAATTATGACCAGATGGTCGTTAAAGGAGATGGATTTATGCCAAAGGAAACCTTTTTTAATTTGAATGATGAAAAAAGAAATAAGATATTTAAGGTGGCTTTAAAAGAATTTGCGGTTAATGATTATAATTCTGCTTCTATAAATCATATTGTGAAAGAAGCCGGGATCTCAAAAGGGAGTATGTATCAGTACTTTGATAATAAAAAAGACCTATACCTTTATTTATTAGACCAAGCTGGTGAAAAAAAACTAAATTTCATAAGTGAAAACATTTCTAAAACTAAAAAAGACTTTTTTGTAATGCTAAAAACCATGCATTTAGAAGGAGCTCGTTTTGACCTCACTCATCCAAAGTATTCAAAATTAATATTGAATGCAATGAATGAGAGTTTAATAGATGAGTTAGGAAATATAGGAGTCGAGCTTAAAAAAAGGTCTGATCAGTATTTTGAAGATTATATAATAGAGGCTCAAAAAAATGGGAAATTACGTTCAGATATCGATAGTCAGTTTTTATCTTTTTTAGTAAGCCGTATTTCAATGTCACTTCTCGATTATGTAACCGAACAATATGATTTTTCTTATCGAGAGTTAATTGAAAATAATATAAATAAAATGCCTATTCCTGACCAGGAGTTAGAAGATATCTTAGATGAATTTATTGCTGTATTAAAAGAAGGTTTAGAAATTAGACAAAAGTAAACTAATATAGTCAAGAAATAAGGGAGGATTTTACACCCTAATAGAGAATATATGATAAAAGGATAATTATTTTTAAAGAAGGGGCTGAAGTGTCTATATGGAACAGGTTTATGAGGAGAGAAGAAAACAACTACTTGATGATCTAAGTAACATGAGTGAAGTTGCTGAAGAGATGCTACAAAACGCTATTAAAGCGCTCGATGAAAAAGATGCAGATCTAGCCAGAGACGTTATAAATCGAGATGATGTCATGGACAGCTACCAGGTTACGATTGAAGAAGAAGTTACCCGATTATTATCGCTCGACAAACCCCTCTTGAGTGATACTCAATACTGTATCGCTCTTGTTAAGATTTCCAGTGACTTAGAAAGAATTGCCGACCATGCTACAAACATAGCAGAGATTGTTCTTGAATTAAAAAATGAAGAATATTTACAATCTTTAGTTATGATTCCTGAATTAGCAAGCATAGTAAAGGATATGCTTGATGTTGTACTTGAAGCATTTATTACTAAAAATGCTGATCTTGCAGAAGCTGCTTGTAGACAGGATGAAAGAGTGGACAACATATATGAACAGATCTATAATAAAAACTTGAAACTTGCAAGTGATAAAGAAGACCTACAAAATATTAATCAGGTTTTTAGATTTACAAAGGTTGCTAAATCATTAGAAAGAATTGGAGACCATGCTACTAATATTGGAGAAGAAACAATATTCATCTTAACTAAAAAGAGAACAAAATATTAAGAAGTATTAAATAATATATTTATTAAAGAGCCTATCTTCAATTTAGATAGGCTTTTCTTTTTATCTTAAAAAGGAGGTATTTGATGAGTATTTATATAAAAAACGGTCAAGTAGTTAAAGAAAATACTATAGAGCAAATGAATATTTTAATTGAGGATGAGTATATAAAAAAAGTTGCTAAACCAGAAGATTTTAATGAATCTGAAGTTAGAGAAAGTAATGTAATAGATGCAGAAGGTTCATATGTTTTTCCGGGTATCATTGATGCCCACACCCATTATCTTTTAAAATCACGTAACACGGTTACAGCTGATGATTTTTACAGTGGTTCGATTGCTTCTGCCTTTGGCGGAGTAACAACTTTTATAGATTTCATTGATGATGAACATGAAAGAGACCGGACTTTTAAGGACTCTTTAGATAATAGGAAAAAGGAGGCCCGGGATGCAGTTGTAGACTATACCTTTCATCAAACAGTTACTCATTTTGATGAATTAAGTCCTCAGCAATTAAGAAAAGTAAAAGATGAAGGAATAAGTTCAATTAAGATATTTACAACTTACCGCAGAGCAGGTTATTTAATTGAAGAAGATAAACTTTATGAGCTATTTAAAACTTTAAAACAAATGGAACTTTTACCTATTGTACATGCTGAAGATAATGAAATTATTGAAAAAAATGAAGAAAAATATAAAAAAGAGGGTAAGACAGATCTTAAATACCATCCAGATATTAGAACCGGACAAGCAGAAGCAAAAGCAGTGGATAATATAGCTGAATTGATAAAAATGTTTAACATGCCAGGCTATATTGTACATTTATCGTCAAAAGAAGGTTTAGAAGTATTAAGAAAAAATCAAGCGAAAGGCATAAATTTAAAGGCAGAAACAGCACCACATTATTTGCTTTTAAATAGAGGATTTCTTAATAGAGAAGATAGTTATCTTTATTTTATGACTCCTCCTCTTAGAACCGAAGAGGATAATAAAAAATTATGGGATGGTTTATTACAAAATAATATTGATGTAGTAGCAACTGATCATTGTTCCTTTGATATTGCTCAAAAGAAAATGGGTGATGATGTTTTTAATACTTTACCGGGAATACCTGGTTCAGAAACTCTTTTACCTTTAATTCATCATTTTGGTACTAAAAAAGGTATGGATTTAGTAGATATAATAAATAAATTATCTACTAATCCCGCTAAAATATTTGGACTTTATCCACAAAAAGGTAGTCTAAAAGAAAATACAGATGCTGACTTAGTTATTTTTGACCCTGCCAAATCAAGAAAATTAGAAGCTATGTTTATGCATTCTAATGCCGGCTATAGTCCATATAACCATATTGAAGTATCAGGTTATCCAGTAACTACTATTAGCCGCGGTAATCTAGTTGTAAATCAAGGTGCTTATCGTGGAAATAGGGGAGATGGACAGTTTATTAAGGCCGATAAAAGTTCTTTATATTAAGTTAATTAGCTTAGAAATAAGAGAGGAGAAAAAAAATTAAAAAAATTATTGTGAAACCTTGCACAAAGTAATTAATTATGTTATACTATCTTTGAAATCGATAAATAAGAAACTTTTTAAAACATTTTAATTGCTTATAAATTAACAAGCAAAAGTTAAATAAATTTTATGACACCCCTTCCCTATCTGTTATCTCAGATAGGGTTTTTTAATTTGTAGTAAAGTTTTTATGAAGATTAGAATGTTAATAATTCTTCTCTAGACTTTTATTTACCTTCGTGACTATGGTATAATTTAATTAACAATTTCGGAGGTGGTAATCAATGGAAAAAGGTTACAATATTCCTGTAGATGAACTTAAGTGTGCATGTAATCCTGATATTTTCTCGTTTGAATCCACAGCTGAATTAGAACCATTTGAAGACGGAATAATAGGACAACAGAGAGCCGTAGATGCAATAGAAACTGGAATGCGTATTGAACACGAAGGATACAACATCTATATATCTGGTGTAAGTGGTTCTGGACGTTCAACTTATGCCAAAACAATAGCAGATAAAAAAGCTGCTAAAAAAGAAGTTCCCGAAGATGTAGTATATGTGTTTAATTTTGGTAATCCTGAAAAACCAAAAGCAATGAAATTACCTCCGGGTACTGGTTTAAGATTAGAAAGTGATATGGAAAATATTATAAAGGATCTTAAAGAAGAGATTCCAGAAGTTTTCCAGGGTGAAGAGTATGATGAAGCCCGTGATAAGATCATGAAACAGTACCAGGAAAAGTCAAATGAAATCATGGAAGAATTTAATAAAGAAATTAGAAAAGAAGGATTTACTTTGCAAAATACAGCTAGAGGTACAGTTCCTGTACCTATAGATGAAGAAGGTAATGTAATCAAACAAGACGAATTTCAAAAATTAGATGAAGAAAAGAAAAGTAAATTACGCGAAAAAAGTCAAGAAATTCAAAATGATATGGAAAAAATGATGAGGCGGATCAGAGATATAAAGTCAGAAGCACAGGAAAAGTTGAAAGAAATGGAAAAAAAATTAAGTCTTAATGTAATAGAACCCAGGATAGAAAACTTAAAAGAAAAATATGATGATATTGAAGAAATAAAGCAGTATTTAGAGAGAGTAAAACATGATATAACACAACATCTAGATAAGTTTAAAGATGGGGATCAGGATAGCCAAAATCAGAGCCTTTCGAAATTATTCCAACAGCAGCAAAATGATGATTCCTTTTTCGTAAGATATAAAGTAAACTTAATAGTAGATAATAAAGAACTTGATGGAGCACCTGTTATCTTTGAACAAAACCCAACCTATTATAATCTATTTGGTAAGATAGAGGCTAAAAGTCAGTTTGGTACTTTAACAACTGATTTCACAATGATAAAAAGTGGGGCTATTCATGAGGCAAGCGGCGGATACCTCATTATGAAGGTAAAAGACCTTTTAACTAAGCCTTTTGCCTGGGAAACATTAAAAAGGATCCTCATAAACCAGGAGATAGTGGTTGAAAATATAGGTGAACAATACAGAAGTATTCCAATTAGTGGTCTAAAACCAGAGGGAGTACCTATAGATGTTAAAGTAATATTAATAGGTAACCCATATATCTATCAGTTACTTTACCATTATGATGAAGAATTCAAAAAACTATTTAAAATTAGAGCAGCATTTGATTATGAAATGAAAAGAAATGAAGAAAATATGAAAAACTTTGCTTCCTTTATAGCTTCTATCTGTAGAAAAGAAGGTTTAAATCACTTTAAGCCAGAAGCTGTTTCAAAAGTAATTGAATATGGAAGCAGGATGTCAGAAGACAAGGATAAGATGACAGCTAAATTTAACCAAATATTAGAATTGATCTATGAAGCAGATGCTTTATCAGATGTTAATAGTCATGACTTAGTAGAAAGAGAAGATGTTAAAAAAGCTATAGATGAAAAGATCAGAAGATCGAATCTTATTGAAGAAAAAATCCAGGAAAAAATTGAAGATGAGCATATTCTAGTTGATGTAGATGGAGACGAGTCCGGTCAGATTAATGGTTTATCTGTATATCAAACTGGTCAGTATTCTTTCGGACGCCCGACTAGAATTACAGCTCAGACCTTTATGGGTCAAGAAGGAGTTATCAATATTGAACGTGAAGCTGATATGAGTGGTAAGATCCACAACAAAGCTGTCTTAATCTTCTCTGGATATTTAGGAAATAAATATGCAAAAGATACTCCCTTAAGTTTAAATGTATCTTTAGCATTTGAACAAAGCTATGGTGGAATTGAAGGAGATTCTGCAACAGCAGCTGAATTAATTGCAATTCTTTCTTCAATATCTGAATATCCAATCAGACAGGATTTAGCAATTACTGGTTCTATGAACCAGAAGGGGAAAATACAGCCTATCGGGGGAGTAAATGAGAAAATAGAAGGTTTCTATAAAGTCTGTAAAAATAAAGAAATAACAGGTACTCAGGGTGTAATAATACCTGAACAAAATAAAGATAATCTCATGCTAGAAGAAGAAGTTATTAATGCTATAAAAGATGACAAGTTTCAACTTTATTCAATAAGTAATATTGATGAAGCAATTGAATTAATGTTTGATAGACCAGCGGACGAAGTTCACCAAAAAGTAAAAGAGGTTATGGAAGAAAAAGCAGCTAAAGCAGCAGAGTTCAAAGGAAAAAATAAGAATGAGTAAATTGAGTTACTATCGACAAAGATGAAATCAAAAAAGCTACCTATTATTTGATAAAAATTATTATTCAAATAATAATAGGTTAAATTGTAATATACAGGAGTGAATAAATTGATAAAAATTGAAGCAGACCTGCATGTCCACTCTATATTTAGTGGACATGCTTATTCAACTATTGATGAAATAGCAGAAGAAGCTAAAAATAAAGGATTGAAATTAATTGCTCTAACTGACCATGGTCCTGCCTTACCAGGTGGAACTCATTTCAATTATTTTAATAATTTAAAGGTTCTACCTGATAAGATCAAAGGAGTCAAAATACTCAAGGGAATTGAAGCTAATATCTTAAATGATGGTTCACTTGATTTAGAAAAAAGATATTTTAGGCATCTTGATTTCGTAGCCTGTGGAATTCACATGAATACAGGTTATACCAATACAACGGTTAAAGAGCATACAAAAGCAACTATAGCAGCAATGAAAAATCCCTTAGTAGATATGGTTACCCATCCCATTAACCTTTCTAATATGGTAGATTTAGAAGAAATAGTAAAAACTGCTAAAGAATTTGATGTAATTTTAGAAGTTAATGCAAGTTCTCATAAAAGTGAAATGAAAGGTAGAGGAGATAAAAAGTTAACCAGAAAATTAGTAAAATTATCATTAGAAAATGGGAACCATTTGGCATTAAATAGTGATGCTCATTATCGGGACATGGTTGGGGATTTAAGTAATTTAGACCCAATCATCAATGATGGACTTATTACAAACGAAAATATAATAAATTCATCAGTTAATAAAGTACTAAATTTTTTGAATAGTAAAAAATGAAAAATTGAGTATATTTAAGATATATTGAGATAATTTTAATTAATCGGCAATAAGTAAAATTATTGCCGATTTTTCATATTTGAAATTTTCCATATTATGATTATAATAATAAGTAGAAAGTCAATAAAGGTCAGAAAGACAGATAAAGTCAAAAAAATTTCAGGAGGTGTCTGTATGTTTGATTTAATTCCACGTCGTAACCGTAGAAGTCAAAATGAAATGACTGAAAGAAGTGAAGATCCGTTTGACGCTCTTTGGGATAGTTTCTTTAACAATGTGATGGACCGTTCCAAATTAGGTTTCAGAACTGATGTTAAAGAAAAGGATGATAAGTATGTTATAGATGCTGAACTACCTGGTATGAAAAAAGAAGATATTGAGGTTGAAATGGATGATAATTATTTAACCATCTCTGCAAACAATGAAGAATACACTGAAGAAGAAGATGAAGGATATATTAGAAAAGAAAGAAGAAGAGGTAGCTATTGCAGAAGTTTCTATATTGAAAACATCAAAGAAGATGAAATAGAAGCAGAATACAACGATGGTATATTAGAAATTAAACTTCCTAAAAAAGAAGAAACTGTAAGTAAGAAGAAAACAATAGATATTAAATAAATAATAGAACCACAAAAATCCCGGGTTAACCGGGATTTTATATTTTTATAATATTTTTCAATTAAACAGCTTATCAATTATAAAATTATGTTTTCTTTAAAATAAAATTTTAAAAAAGATATAAATAATAGTTTATCAATATTATTTATTCACTAAAACAATTATTATAATAATTTATATTATTGATTTTAATAGTTGGCTTTAAATTCAGGTTTATATTTAGTATTTTTTAAGATATGATTACAAATATTTACTATTTCTTTATTATATTTTATACCTTTATTTTTATTAATTTCTTTTAAAGCATCTTCTAAATCAAATGATTTTCTGTAAGGCCTTTTAGATATCATAGCAATTATTACATCAGCTACTCCGATAATTTGTGCTTCTATTAAAATTTCATTTTTCGTTAAATTATTCGGGTATCCAGAACCATCTAATCTTTCATGATGTTGTAATATAATTTTTTTTATTTTTTTATTAATAGAAGTATTTTTAAGTAATTGCAGACTAAAAACAGGATGGCTTTTTATTATTGAATATTCATTTTCATTTAATATGTTTGGCTTATTAATAATATGGTGGGGTATATTAACTTCTCCAATATTTTGAAGCTGACTAGCAAATGTTAGATTTTCTAGATCTTTTGTGGATAAAAAGAGATGTTTACCAATATCAGCAGCAAGTTTAGTGACATTATAAATATGTTGGTCTTTATGATGAATATTTTGTAAAGCTATATTATTAATTGATTGAAATAAATTTTTAGATAGTTTATTATCTTCTTTCTTATTATTACTAATACTAAGGTCTTGAATTAAAGAACCAATTACCTTTCTATTATTGATGGTAACTTTTGTAGTTGTTACTTTTACTTCTTTTATTTTATCATTAGACAGTTTATGTTTAAAAAAATATGTTTTATGTTTTGCTTCAATAGCTTTTTTCATTAATTTTTTAACTTCATCTTTTGGTAGGGTATTTAGTTCATATATGGTTTTTTTAAGAAGTTCATGTCTTTTATATCCGTAAAAATCGAGAGCAGAGGGACTGTGGTCTATTATTTTTCCATCTTTAGGGTCTACAAATAATAATATACTAGGTGCTTTTGATAAAATATAGTCACCAAAACTTTCATGGATATTAGTTCGGCCTAATAGATAGTCTAATGAAACTTCGAAATATTCTGCAACATCATATAAAAAACTGCCCGAGGGGATCATCTGACCTGCTTCATATTTAGCTATTGTTGATCTTGAATAACCTAAAATATTTGCGAGTTTATTTTGAGTAAGATTATTTTCTTTCCTTAATAACTTTAATCTTGAAGAAAAATATTCCAAAAGTAAAAACCCCCAGATTGTATATCATTATACACAAAACCACTAAAAATTGATAATATTTTACAAAAAGTTACTATAAAGAACATATTTTTATAATTTTTTACTGAAATTTTATAATATTTGTTATAAAATAAATATAGATAAAGTGATATAATATGAAAGAATTTTTAAGAGTTAGGAAGTTTATAGGGAAAAATAAGTTATTTATTATAATAGATGTTATTATAATACCATATAAAAAATAATAAAATCAAATAATATGATGAAAAAGGCAAACTTTTCGTAAGAAAAGGACGCAAAGCTATGGGTCTATTTTAAATAGACTGCCAGGTTACCATAGATACTATGGCCAAAAAGAAGGGCCATATTTTTTTATTTACAAACTTAAGTAATATTATCAACATAATCAGGAAAATAATAAATATATAAATTAATTAATATTTATACTTAAATGAAGTATTTAAGAGCTATAACTATCATAGAGGAGAATAATTGTCTAAAAAGCCATTCAGCACATTTAATAGATCTAATATATATTACGAAATAAATATTACAAATATTAATAATTGTTTTCAATTTCACAATTTTCAAAACATATAAATATATTGGTTGTAAACCCAATTAATTAAATTGGGATAAATAATAAATGATCTAATAATTAAAAGGAGGAGTAATATTGTTAAAATTTTTTAAGAATTTAAATTTAGGGTTTAAAATTGGTGGAGGATTTGCAATTTTAATTTTGATAGCTGGTATTATGGCATTAGTGGGTTATCAGGGTTTAAATAATGTCGATCATGACGTTCAGATTTCTAATGATGCAGCTGGTTTTGCTGAAACGACATTGGAAATTAGACAAAATGAGAAAAATTTCATGTTACAAGAAGAACAAATATATATTGATAATATAGACCAGATGGTAAGTTCTATGGTGGCAAGCGGTGATAAAACCAAAGAACTAATGCAAGAAGAGGCTGATAAAAAAAGGATTGATAACATGCAGTCTCTTGCTAATCAATATAAAACAGCCGCTATTTCTTATGCGGACTCTCTTTTTCAGCAAAATGAACTTAGAACTGAATTTGTGGCTGTAGAAGAAGAACTAAAAAGTCAAATAGAGAGTTTAGAAAAAGCCCAAAAGGAAGAATATGACGAACTAATAGCTGATATGAATAGTGGAATGGGAAATGTAGAAATAAGGGATATCGAACAAAAACTTCAAACTTTATTACTTGCTAATCAGTTGGTTCAAAATGTTGATAATATAGGAAGACAGGAGAGAAATTACATAATTAACCTTGCTGATGCAGAAGGGCAGGAAAGATATGCAAACAGTACTTTAGCTGCTTTCCAAACTGCTAAAGAAACAGCAACGGAACTTAAAAATTCCTTTAATGAGGAAAAAGATATTAAAACAGCAGAGGGTATATTAAATCAATTGAATAATACAGAAAATGTATTCCAACAAATTCATGAAATAGAACTAACCAAAGATCAAAATAAAGCAACTATGGAAACTAAAGCTGATGAATTTTTGGCTAGTGCAAATGAATTACAGGACTTACAACTTGCCGAAATGGAAGAGGGGCAAACAGCGGCAATTAGAAATTTAATTATAGCTTTAATTGTTGCTTTAATAATTGGAGCCCTTATCGCATTTATAATAACTAGAAGTATTACTAAACCTGTTAATCTCGGAGTAGAGTTTGCTAAAGAGATTGCTCAAGGTAATTTGAGAGCTAAAAAAATTGATGTTAATTCAGAGGATGAAATAGGGACTTTAGCAAATGCATTAAATAAAATGCAGGATAATTTACGAGGTGTAATTGAAGATGTGGCAGAAATCGCTAGTGACCTTTCTTCTTCTAGTGAAGAGCTTTCAGCTTCCAGTGAAGAGATTTCAGCCTCCGCTGAACAGGTAGGAACTGCTATTCAAGAAGTTGCTTCCGGGGCTGAAGAGCAGACTGCTCAGATTGAAGAAACAAAAGGGAATGTTGAAGATTTAGCCGGTAGAATTGATAATGTGGGAGAAAAGTCTGGAGAAATGGATGAAAAAGCTGGTAATGTTATGGATAATATTAAAGAAGGTAATACCTCAATAAATAATTCAATCGACCAAGTCAGAGAAGTTAAAAATCAATCACAGGCTGTATCAAATAGGATAGATGACTTGGGCAAATTATCAGAACAAATTGGTGATATTGTAGAACTGATTAATGGTATTTCGGCCCAGACCAATCTACTTGCTTTAAATGCTGCAATAGAGGCAGCTAGAGCAGGAGAAGCTGGCAGAGGATTTAGTGTGGTTGCAGATGAGATTAGAGAACTTGCTGAAGAATCTTCTGATGCAACAGAAAACATTGCTTCTTTGATCAATGAAATACAAGATGGTGTTCAAGATACTATAAAACAAATGAATAAAGCAGAAGAGGCAGTTGAAGATGGCGTAGATGCAATTAAAACAACTGAGAATTCCTTTGGTGAGATTGATTCTGCAGCAGTTAGTCTAAGAAGCCTTATTAAAGATATCACAGAGGCAGCAGAAGATATGGCTGCGAAGAGTTCACAAGTAGAAAAAGCTGTAGATGAAGTTGCCTCAGTTAGTGAACAGGCATCTAGTAATGCAGAAGAAGTAGCTGCTTCCAGTGAAGAACAAAGTGCCTCAACCGAAGAAATTGTTAAAGCATCAGAAAATCTTTCAGAGATGGCACAAAAGCTTTCTAGTAAAGTTGAGCAATTTGAAATATAAGTTGACCAAGAAGGGGCTCTTAGAGCCTCTTCTTTTAAATGATAAGGAGCGGATGAAAAGTGGCAAAAATATTAATAGTAGATGATGCAGCTTTTATGCGAATGAATTTAAAAAACATATTAGAAAATAATGGGCATGAGATTGTAGATGAAGCAGCCAATGGGAAAATAGGTTTTGAATCATATCAAAAACATGGAGCGGACTTAGTAACAATGGATATAACCATGCCGGAAATGGATGGAATCGAGGCAGTAAAAAAAATAATGGAATTTGATTCTGATGCCAAAGTAATAATGTGTTCTGCAATGGGTCAACAATCACTTGTAATAGAAGCAATTGAAGCTGGGGCTAAAGATTTTATTGTGAAACCTTTTAACAAAAAGAGAATTAAAGAGGCAATTGATAAAATAATATAAGCCGTTAAAGTGATATGTTCATAATGATAGAGGAGGAAAGAAATTGAGTGATAATAATGAATATTTAGATATGTTCTTCGCAGAATCAGAAGAATACATCATGGTATTAAATGATAATATCTTGAAATTAGAAAACAACCCCGAAGATAAAGAAGTAGTTGCTTCATTATTTAGAGCAGCCCATTCTTTAAAGGGCATGTCAGCAACTATGAGATTTGATGTATTGACAGAGTTAACACATAAAATTGAAAATTTAATGGATAAGGTTAGAAATAATAAAATAGATGTGACTACAGAAATTATAGACCTTTTATTTGAAGGAATAGATTACATAGAAGAAATAGTAAAGCAGATTAAAGATGAGGGTACAGATGATTTTAATTTAGAAGTATATTTGCATAAACTGGAAAATAATATAGAAGAGGGAAAAGCACATAAAGAAACTTCTAATCAAGATATAGAGAATAATAATGATAACTTTGATTCAAAAAGGCTAACTTTAAATGAGGTTGAAAAAAATAATATTCAAGAAAACAAAAAAGAGCTAGATACAGTTTATGCTGTTAATGCTGAATTAGATAAAGTTACTGAGTTTAAACAAGTTAGGGCTTCTATGGTTTTGAAAGAAGCCAAAGAAATGGGCTATATCTTTAAATCAGATCCAGATATAAAAAGTGTAGATGAAGCAGAAATAGAAGAAGATGTAGTTAAAATGATATTAATTTCAAATGAAAATAGAGAAGATATAGTTAATAATCTTAGTAATATTACAGATGTAGTAGCAATAAATATTACTGCTATGGATATTGAATCAACAGATAAGAATATGAAATCAGATAATGAAAAACAAAAAGCAAAAAATGAAGACAGTAGTTCTTCTAAGTTTGCAGTATCTTCTACAGTGAGGGTGGGAATCAAGAAATTAGATAAGTTAATGAATATGATTGGTGAATTACTTATTAATAAAACCCGCTTAGAGGCACTGAACATAAATTCGGAAGGATTTAAAGATATACTGCCTCAACTTGATAGGGTAACCATGGAACTGCATCATACAGTAATGCAGATCAGAATGGAACCGATCGGAGTTATGTTTAATCGTTTTCCCCGCATGGTTCGCGATCTATCAAAGGACAGCCAAAAAGAAATTGATTTTTTAATCAAAGGTAAAGAAACAGAGCTAGACCGTTCTATTATAGATGAACTGGGAGATCCCTTAACCCATTTACTGAGAAATGCTGTTGATCACGGTATTGAAAAACCAGAAACTCGAGTTAAAAAGGGTAAGGATAAAACTGGGAAAATAAAGTTAAAGGCTTATCAAAAAGGCAGCGAAATAATTATAGAAGTAGAAGATGATGGTTCAGGGATTAATATAGATAAATTGACAGCTAAAGCTGTTGAAAAAGAATTGATCACCCAAAAAGAACTTGAAGAAATGGACAGAGAGAAAAAATTACAGCTTATCTTTGAACCGGGCTTAAGCACTACTGACCAGGTCTCAAATGTTTCTGGTCGTGGAGTAGGAATGGATGTTGTTAAAAGAACTATAAAAAGCTTAGATGGAGATGTTTACATAAAATCTGAAAAGGAAGAGGGTACTAAGATTGTTATATCACTTCCTCTAACATTAGCTATTCAAGATGCCCTTATGGTAAAAATAGATGAGGAAGTATTTGCAATACCGCTTAATGCGATAAGTGAAACCTTAAAAATTAAATCTAAGGAAATCAGACAGGTAAAGGGTAATGATGTGATAGTTTTAAGAAATGAAACTATACCCCTTATAGACAGCCGTAAGAGTTTAAATATTGAAGTGGGAGATAATAATTATACTGAGCAGGAAGAGATGTCCGTTGTAATAGTTAAATCTAGTGGTAAAGAAGTGGGATTGATAGTTAATGAATTACTATATCAACAAGAGATAGTAATTAAATCACTTAGTGATTATCTGGGTAATGTAAAAAATATAAGTGGAGCTACAATAATTGGGGATGGCGAAGTAGCTTTAATATTAGATGTTCGTGATATAGCCTAAAGGGGGATTTCTAATGTCAGAAAAAGATGATATTTATCTTGATAAAAAAGAAACAAATATAGGTAGTTTAAACCAGTATCTTACTTTCAAATTGGAACAAGAATATTATGGACTGCAGTTAGAAAAAGCGAAAGAGATAATAAAACCGCCTAAGATAACAAATGTACCCAATACACCTAAACATGTAATGGGTGTTATAAATATCAGAGGTAAAGTTACACCGGTAATTGATTTAAAAGAAAAATTAGGATTAGTGAAAAATCATAAAAAAAAGGACAATAATAAGATAATCATAATAAATATTGATGGAATAATGGTAGGATTATATATAGATGATGTCAGAGAAGTTCTTTCAATTAATTCTGATGATATTGAGAAAACTACTGATGGAAAGCAGAGTTTAGAAGAAGAATATATTAAGGGTGTATTCACTTCTAAAGGGAAATTGATTGTAATTATTAATATAGAAGATATACTTTTTGATAACAATAATCCATCAGAGGAGGTAAAAAATGCCTGAAAAAGATCTAAATAGACAGCATGTAATTTTTGCACTAGGAAGACAAAAATATGGTATTGATGTGATGGACAGCCGGGAGATAATTACGACTGAGGAACTAACTTTTATCCCGGAAGCACCTTCTTATGTGGAGGGAGTTATCAATTTGCGGGAACAGATAATTCCTATCATTAATTTAGATAAGAAGTTTAATTTAAATATTAATATAGATAACAATAAAATAATTATCATATCTGTCGATAATGAATTGGTTGGTCTTATGGTGGAAGAAGTTATTGGAATAAATGGTTTAAATCAAAAAGACATTAATGATGCCCCTGAAATAACCAAAAAAATCGATGCTAATTATATTAACGGGATTGCAAATTTAAATGATGAATTAATTATAATTATTGAATCCAGTAATGTTTTAAAGAATAAAGAACTTAAAGAAATTAAAAACTTACACTAAACCTATATATTATTCTTATGAGTAAATTTTACAAAATATAATAAAAAGAAACAAGTGAAGTCTTACTTATTCTTTAATACAAATCTGAAAATATAGTTATAGAAAATATACTACTATAAATATAGTCGAAATATTGATGATAACTGTAGCTTTAAGCTGTAAAGTTAAATAAAAAGGAAATTATTAATGAATTATAAGAAAGGGTATATGATGCACTTGATAAAGTTAAAAATTGTGAAAAATGTATTAAGAAATTATAGGTAAAAGTATAGGGGGTGCATCGTGCAGAATGTTCATTTTGGAAAAATGGAGAACATGGATAAATTAGAACCGGGCGACCATTCAGTATTATTATACGAGGAAGAAAAGGAAACATTAAAT
The DNA here is from genome assembly GCA_964430875.1 of uncultured Halanaerobiales bacterium. Classification (GTDB taxonomy): domain Bacteria; phylum Bacillota; class Halanaerobiia; order Halanaerobiales; family M55B127; genus M55B127. The sequence goes on along the minus strand of CAYSHP010000007.1, from coordinate 10,968 downwards.
CCAGTTGTTTCTTTTATAAAAAACAGTTTAAAACGGGGAGAAATATGTTTATATATACAAGGGGATGCAAATACAAAGTTAATAAATAGTGAACTGCAAAAAGAACGAGATGATTTTAGTCAGTTAATAAAAACCAGACAATTACAATTTTTATCTAAAGAAGAAACTTATGCTTTAAGTGATCAATTTGAAGCAGATAAGATGATAACACTTTTGAAAAATTTATCTTCCCAAGCTATTGAAGATGGTTATACTGGGCTTAGTATTACAGGAGAACTAAGTTGGGTCTTAAACTATAAAAGAGGGAAAGAAGAACTAATTAAATATGAGTGGTTGTTGAATGATGAAATTTTTGATAATTATCCTGTAATTGCTTTATGTAGATATAATTTGAATAAGTTTGATAATGAAATTATTAAATCAATTCTTGAATTACATCATTATATAATTTGGAAGGACAATCTGTATGAAAATCCTTATTATATTGAGCCTGATGGGTTTAAAAACAATAGAATTGTTGAGTATAAAATTAAAACATGGCTTAAAAACATACAGGAATTTAAAAAAAGAGAAAGTAAATTTAAGCGTAAATTAAAGTCAAAAAATAATGAATATGAGTTTTTATTCAACAAGATTAATGACGAAGTTTTTTTACTAGAAATTCAAGATAAATATGAAGACAGTAAATTTATAAAAGTAAACGATAAAGCTTGTGAAGTATTAGGCTATACTAGAGAAGAATTTAAAGAAATTAGTCCTTCTAAAATAGTACCTGAAAGAATAGTTGAAGAAATTCATCAAAAAATTTTTACAAAACTATTTAAAGAAAATAAATTCAGCTATGAATCAGTTCATATTAATAAGAATAAAAAAAGCATACCGGTTGAAACTAAATTGAATGCTTATAGAGAAAACGGAAAAAAATATTTATTGGCTATTAGTAGAGATATTTCTGATAGAAAAGAAAAACAAAAGAAAATAATGGAAGCCAACGATGAGTTACAAGAAAAATATATGGAGCTTGAGGCAAATAATGAAGAAATAAGAGCTATGAATGAAGATTTAGAAAGAACTTATAAAGAGTTAGATATATTGAGTTATAACCTAGAAAATATCATTGAATTAATCTCAAAAATAGGAACTGATACTAATAAAGAAGAGTTTTTATCGATAGTTTTGAAAAAATCTATGGAATTAATCCCGGAAGCAGACCATGGGTTGATTTACTTATTTGAAAATGGTAAAGCTAAATTCATTGATGCTGTAGGTTATAATATTGATAATATAAATAAATTGGATATTAAGAGAATACATATGAAAAATCATGATAAATTTTATATAAAAGAAATTGAAGATAACAATATTATTGATAAGGATAAAGCACCTATTAAGTTGTATGATCATTACCAAAATAATATAAAAAAAATAAAAAATTCTTTACTAGTCAATATATTAGTTAATGATAACATAATTGGTCGAATGTCTATAGAAATAAAAAAAGATAGTAGCGAAGAGTTTACAGAAAATGCCCAGAGGACCTTATATTCTATAGAAAGATTGGCTTCTTCGTATTTAACATTAAAAAATTATAATAGATTGCAAAGAGAGTTTACAGATGAGGTTATCATTTCTTTAACAAATTTACTCGAAATACATGATGATTATACAAAAGGGCATAATGAAACAGTAGCAAATATCTCGAGAGAAATTGCCAGAGAAATGGATCTTTCCCAAAAAATCATAGAGATGACTTATTGGGCTGGACTTTTACACGATATAGGTAAAATGATAATACCTAAAAATATTTTGAATAAAAAAGGTAAATTATCGGAAAATGAATATTTTATTATTAAAAAACATTCGGTCTGGGGATATGAAACTTTGAAGAATTCAATAGAATTAAGGGAAATAGCTGAATATATTTTATATCATCATGAAAGATGGGATGGCAATGGTTATCCAAAGGGTATAAAAGGAGATCAAATACCGATCATTTCGCAAATATTATCGGTAGCAGATGCATGGGATGCCATGACTTCTGAAAGACCTTACAGGAACAATCTAAGTAAAAAGGAAGCTTTAGAAGAGTTAATTTCTAATAAGGGAACTCAATTTTCACCAAAGATTGTTGAACGATTCATAAATTCTAGTTTAAAAGACATATTTTAATTTTTAACCGAAAAAATTAAATTGAAATATGGTTTAAAGAGGTGTATTTTATGTTTAGTGGAAGACCCAATAATAAAAATAAATATGAGTTGCTATTATTAGTGGAAGAAGAATGGCAAAAGATAGCAGATTTAATTGTCAGCCTTTTAAAAGTTAATATTGCTATGATTACAAAACGCGATAATGATAATTTAGTAATCATTAGTACAAACAACTCCAATAATAATCCCTTTAAAAAAAATGATAGATATAAAATGGCTGGTCATTATTGTGAAAAAGTATTAAAGGAAAAGAGATTAATAGAAATTAGTAATTATAAAAACAAAAATAATTTAGAGTTTCCTCAGTCCCAAAAATATAATTTGAAATCATATTTAGGAGTACCGATTTTAAAACCTGACGGTAAAACATTTGGGACTTTTTGTGTCTTTGATAATAAAGAAAGAAATTTCAAAGAAGAAGAAAAAGATCTAATGAAAGAATTTAAAACGATCATTGAATATAAGCTGGAAAATATATACCTTAATAGTATTTTAAATGAAAGAATAAAAGACTATGAACAAATAAAGCATGATTCCCAAATGATTCTTGATAGTATTAATGACCCGATATTCTTCCATGAATACTATCCTCAGAGCAAGGAAAATAAATTAGGACCATTTATTGATGTTAATGAGGCTACCTGTAAAAAATTAGGATATACTAAAGATGAACTTTTAAAACTTAGCCCCGAAGAACTAGATGTAATAACATCAGAAACTATAGAAAAGCGGAAAGAAAATATAAAAAAATTAGAAGAGAAAAAAGAACACATCTTTGAAACTATTCATAAAACTAAAAATGGCAAAAAAGTACCTGTTGAGATTAATTCAAAAATTGTGAATTTAGATAAAAAGAAAATGGTATTAAGTGTATCCAGGGACATTTCTAAAAGGAAAAAATATGAGAAAAATTTAATAAAAGAAAAAGAATTAAGCCAATCCTTAATAAATTCCTTATCGGCAAATATAGCTGTTCTAGATAGAAAAGGATTTATTAAATATGTAAATAATGCTTGGGAAAATTTTGCTGTAAATAATGGTTTAAAAGAAGAAGAAAGCGGAGTAGGCACAAATTATTTAGAAGTATGTAAAAATTCTGAAGGTGAATGGTCTAAAGAGGCAGGGATTGTTTATGACGGTATAAAACGAGTTATTAAGGGTAAGGCAGACACTTTTTCTATAGAATATCCTTGTCATTCACCTTATAAAAAAAGATGGTTTAAAATGAGGATAACTCCATTTGTTGGAGAAGGTGAATACAGTGCAGTAATCGCACATGAAAATATAACAGAAAAAAGAATAAAAGATGAAAAATTGCAAGAACAAAAAGATAAGCTTGATAAAATACTTGAAACAACTGGAGATGGTTTCTTTATAATTAATGAAAAGGGTGAATTTATAAGAGTTAATAAATCCTTTATAGATATGGTTGATTATAATGAAAAAGAATTATTGCATATGAAAATTTCAGATATTGATATTAAAGAAACTAAAAAAGGTTTACAGGCACGCTTACAAAAAATAATTGAAAAGAAGAAAGAACTTTTTGAAACTAAATATAAAAAGAAAAATGGAAAGGTAATAGATGTAGAGGTTAATAAAACATATATAAATGAAAAAGCTAGCCCTATCTTTTATGCATTTGTAAGAAATATAACTCAAAGGAAAAAAGAAAAAGATAAAATAAAGTATCTTTCAATACAGGACCAATTAACAGGTTTATATAATCGGGCATATTTTGCAGATACAGTTAAGAGAATAAATAAATCACGCAAATTACCGATAGGTGTTATTACTGCTGATATTGACAATTTAAAATCAGTAAATGATATGTATGGTCATAGTATAGGTGATAAATATATTAAGAGAGTAGCTGATGTTTTAAGAAATGTGGTTAGAGAATCAGACATTATATGTCGTATAGGCGGAGATGAATTTTCTATTATCTTGCCTGAAATAAAATACGATAATCTTAAAAAAATAAAAAATAGAATAGCAATTAATATCAAAAAAATAGATATAAAAGATATTGATTTCAGCATATCGATCGGTATTGCAATCAAAAAGTCATATAAACAGGATTTGAATGAAATAATTAAAATATCAGATGAGAAAATGTATGAGATGAAAAAACAAAATAAAAAAGAATATTTCAAAAGAAAATTAAGCATAGTCAGAAATAAAAAAAGAATTGTATTTAATGAAATGCCAATTGCAATTATAATTTCTGATTTTAAGGGGAATATAATAGAAGTTAATTATAAATTTTGTGAATTACTAGGCTATACAGAAAAAGAGTTAAAAACAATGACTCATTTTGATATTACAAAGAAAGAGGACAATCAAAAAAATAAAGAGTATATGGATAAGATAACTAATAAAGAACTAGATAACTTTGAATTGAATAAAAAGTACATTAAGAAAAATGGAGAATATATAGATGTAAATATAAAGGTCAGAGTAATTAAAGATAATTATGGTGAACCAGTTTATGATTTTGCTTTTGTTAAAAAAAGATAAATCAATAATAACTAAGTTTATAGATTAAGTACCAAAAAGTAAAATAGAGGGATCGATATTATGAAATTAAAGAAAAAGTTAACTTATAGGATTATAGTTGTGGGATTTCTAGCTATTTTGTTAATGCTGTTAATACATAATTTTCATTTTAAGAAAGTATATATCGAAAATAATAAACAGGATATGAAAAATTTAGCGGTCAATTATTCTTTAAATCTAGATAAGGAAATAAAAGAAATAATTGCAAGAGTTGAGACTATTTCTAAATCACCAATTATTAAAGAAAGCTTAGAAACCAGTAATGCAAATTATCAAAACATGAATGAATTAACTAGAAAAAGTATAATAAATTTATTGAATGAAAAATGGATGCTTTTAAAAAAAAATGATCATCCTTTTATAGAAAGATATACTAAAAATAAAGTGGCAAATTATTTTAGTGATTTATATCAGAGTGATTCTGATTTTTTTGGGGAAATATTTTTAACCAATAAATATGGAGTTTTAGTAGCTTCTACTGGTAAGTTAACAACTCTTGCCCATTCTCATAAATATTGGTGGCAGGGTTCATATAAGAATTACGGCACAATATATCTAGATGACAGGGGATATGATAGCAGTGTTGAAGGTTATGTTTTAGGAATAGTTGTTCCTATCAAAAAGGATGATATCATAATAGGCATTTTAAAGTGTAATGTTAATATAAAAGGGCTTTTATCTAATTTAGAAGAAAACTATAGTTATTCATATATGGTGGGCAATTTAAAAATTGTAAGATCCGGCGGATATATTGTTTATGAAAAAGACAAGGAGCCTTTATCTACAGAAGTTAATCAGAAAGTTTTAAATAAATTAGATAATGATAACAACTCTTATATTGTTAATGTTGATGGTGAAGAAAAGATATTTAGTAGTGCTAATGTAAATATAACTAACGGTAATAACAGAATTAAATTTGGGGGCAACACTGTGTCTATTGATCAAAAAAAAGGCAATAAAGATGAAACTTGGAAGGTATTAATAACAGCAGATCTAGATGAAAAATTAGGTGATTTTTATGAAATTAGAAGAGTATTGATATATTCGGGTATAATTATAGTAATATTTTTATCCTTATTATCTATAAAATTTGGCAAAGAATTAGCTAAGCCTTTAATTGAACTTGCTTCTATAGCAACTTCTTTAGGCAAAGGTAACCTTGATAAGAAAATAAACATGAAAAGAAATGATGAAATAGGTATATTAGCTGATTCATTTAATAAAATGCAAAAAGACTTAAAAAAATCACTGATATCAAAAGAACGACTAGAAAAAATCTTAGAAAAGACACCTGATGGTTATTGGATGATTAATAAATATGCTTATATTACAGATGTTAATGAATCTTATGCAAATATGGTAGGATATACCCAAAGAGAATTAATGGGTATGCATATATCTGAGTTAGAAATAATTGATGATAAAGAAGATATAGATAAGAGAATGCTAAAAATACAGAAAGAAGAATATGCTAAATTTGAAACAAAGCATAAAAAGAAAGATGGTAAGATAATTGACATCGAGGTCAGTGCTTTATATCTCGAACTCGAAGAACCTTATTATGTGGTATTTATGAGAGATATAACAACCAGAAAAAAAGAAGAGGATTTCATGAGATATTTATCATATCATGACCAAATGACCGATCTATACAACAGAGCATATTTTGAAAAAGAGATGGAGAGATTAAACCATTCAAGACGATTACCAATATCTATTGTCATTGGAGATCTTGATGGTCTAAAAACTATCAATGATAATTTAGGACATGCAAAAGGGGATGAATATATAATAATTGTTGCCGAAATTTTACAAAGTATTACCAGAAAAGAAGATATAGTAGCTCGTCTTGGAGGAGATGAATTTGGCATTTTGCTGCCTGAAACAGATGCTAAGGAAACGGAATTGATATGTAATAGAATAAAAGATAAATGTAGAACATACACTGAAGAAAACAATTTAAAAATAGATTTAAGTATTTCTTTAGGATACAAAGTAATTAATAAAACTTATGAGGAACTCTTTGAAGCCAAAAGAATAGCGGACAAAAATATGTATAAAGATAAAAATAATAAGAAACTATAAAATAATAATTGCAATAAAAAAGTGGTGATTTATATTATTGAAAAAGATATTGAAATTAATAAAAAACCTATATTAAAAGGTATCTGTATAGCGATTGCAAATTTGTTAAAGATTAATGTCACTTTAATTCGATTAATATTTGTATTTTTGTCATTTATAAATGGAACCGGTATATTAATCTATATTTTTATATGGATATTTATTCCGGGAAAGTTAATTTGTTATAAAGATTAGAACAGGAGAATTATATTTTATTTATTAAATATTTTAATATTAGCAGGACTTTAAAAAGTGTTGTACAAATTAAGATATAAATATTCAAAGTAAATATATATGATTACAAAGCATTACTAAAGTAAAAATATATAAATTTAAAAAATAAATTAGCAGAATAATTTTTAATTTATAATAGGGAGAAAAAACTATGAATAAAATAACAGTAAAAGATTTATCCATACCAACTGAAATTGTCAATAGGTGGCAAGAAATTGTTGATAATTTAACAAAACTGCTAGATGTACCTACCGCTTTGATAATGCGAGTAAATCCCCCTATGATAGAAGTATTTCGCTCTAGTGATACGGAAAATAATCCTTACAAAGTCGGGGATAGTGAAGAATTAACAGGATTATATTGTGAGACTGTTATATTAGATGATGATTATTTATTAGTTGAAAATGCATTAAAAGATGAGGACTGGAAAGAAAACCCTGATATTGAATTGGGCATGATATCTTATCTTGGTTATCCTATAAAATGGCCTGATGGAGATATTTTTGGTACTTTATGTGTTCTAGACAAACAGGAAAATCCTTATAATCAAAAAGCAAAGGATATCTTAAGAAATTTTAGAGATTTAATAGAATTACACCTTAGTTTGATTTATAAAAACCTCATATTACAAAAACAAGAAAAAAGATTAGACATAACTTTACAAGCCATTGGAGATGCAGTGATTACAACTAATCCAGATGGAGAAATCATTCGCATGAACACTACAGCTGAAAGATTAACCGGATGGAAATACCATGAGGCAAAAGGACAAGATTTGGAAAAAGTATTTAATATTATAAATGCCCATACCGGTGTAAGAGTAAAAAATCCTGTAGAAAAGGTATTAGAAGAGGAAAGAGTTGTTGGTTTAGCCAACGACACTACTTTAATTTCAAAAAATGGCGAAAATATTCAAATAGCAGATAGTGCTTCCCCAATTAAAGATCAAGAAAACAATATAGTGGGTGTTATCTTAGTTTTTAGTGATGTTAGTGAAAAATATGAATATAAACAAAAATTGAAAAGAGAAAATTTATGGCTCAAAGCTTTATATAAAAACTCTACTGAAGCTATTGCAATATTAGATAAAAATCATAAGGTTATTGATATTAACAAAGCCTTTGAGAAGTTGTTTAAATATACTTTACCTGAAATCAAGGGTAAAGATATGGACAATGTAATGAATATGAGTAAGAGTAATTCTGCAAATGAAAATATTACCGCTAAAGTTTTAAGAGGAGAAAATATAAAAAAAGAGGGAATACGCTTTGATAAAAATGGGAAGAAGATTCATTGCCTAATAAAGGGAGTTCCTGTAAAGGACGATGGTGAAATCATTGGCGTATATGGTATTTATGAAGACATTACTGAACAGAAAGAAAAGGAAAATGAAATTAGACATCTGAGTTACCGGGATCATTTAACTGATGCATTTAATCGTACATTTTTTGAGTCAGAATTAGAAAGGCTCAATACAAAAAAAGAATTTCCACTCGGTTTAGTAATGATTGATTTAAATGGTTTAAAATTAATTAACGATGCCTATGGTCATGAAAAGGGAGATCAATTTTTAATTAAAACTGCTGAAATATTAAAAGATATCTTTAATGAAAAAGATATCATAGCAAGATGGGGTGGAGATGAATTTATAATCTTGGTTAGTAATTCTAAACAAAATAATATTGAAAAGTTAGTAACCGAAGTTAAAAAACAAAATATATTAGTAACAGTGAAAAATAATGATAAGATGCCTTTGTCATTAGCAGTAGGTTTTTCTATAAAAAGGAAAGAAGGCAAAAAGATTTCAACTTTATTTAAAGAAGCGGAAGACATGATGTACAAAGATAAATTACTTGAAGAAAAGAGTATTAAAAGTCATATTATAAATACACTTTTAGTTACCCTACAACAGAAAAGTTCTGAGACGAAGGAACATGCTGAAAGGTTAAGTATTCTTGCCAAAAAGTTAGGCAATAAAATTAAATTACCTAAATCAGAAATTGATAGGTTATCTCTATTAGCTATTTTGCATGATGTAGGGAAAACTATTATCTCTGAAAAGATATTGAATAAGCCCGTGAAACTTACTGAAAAAGAGTGGTCAAAAATGAAACAACATCCTGCTACTGGATACCGGATATGTTCTGAAGTAGATGAGTTTTCACATGTTGCCCAAGAAATACTAACTCATCATGAAAGATGGGACGGACAAGGCTATCCAAAAGGATTAAAGGGACAAAATATTCCCCTATTATCAAGAGTTATTAGTATTGTTGATGCTTTTGATGTAATGACAAATGATAGACCTTATAGTTCAGCTATATCTAAAGAAGAAGCGTTAAAAGAGATAAACAGATGCAAAGGAACCCAGTTTGATCCAGATTTGGTAGAAGAATTTATAGAGATGATCTTAGAAGAATACCAAGAAATTGATAATATAAAGGTAGATAAGAATACTAATGTTTATTTAAAATAATTACATTAAAGTTATTTTGATGCCAATTATTTTGCTAAAAAATAAATTAATTTAATAATTTTGTTTATCGCCCCTCAACCCCTCTAGAGGGGCTTTAGTTTTTAATAATGTAATTATCAGGAAAAAAGAGTGAATTTACTATTTGTGTTCGATGGTCTAATATAGTTTCCATAGAAAAAAGGAATGATTATTAAAATTGAGTCATTAATTGACTATATTAATTTTATTAGACCCAAATTTAGTATGAGTGTATTTTTTTGGTAATCAGTTAATCATAGTATGTCGTCTATGTAATTCCATTATTTTTATTGCACTTAAATTTTATATTACTTTGAAAAGATATTAGTTACTTTAGGATTTATGAAAATATCATTTATTTGAAAGGTGAAAATAAGTGGATAATATTTTTGATCTGGCGTGGTAAAACTTGCTCAAATATTATGTATCAGATAGAACTTTTAGAAGGTATAGACATATTTTCATTGTATAATTATATATAAGGTATATATTCAATCATTTAATAATATTAAGGGCAAATCAATCGAAAGGTTGCTACGCAAAGTTCTGAGTCTAAGGAGGTATTCTAGGATTGTCAGAATCACCTTAGGCATTAACTGCCAAAGTGTCAAAAGCTTTGGCAGTTTTTTATGTTTGCCGGGCATGTATTAAATCTTTAGGGTGGAAGTCCCGAAATTCGAAGGCGATATAAGGGTTAGCTGAGAGCAAAGGTGTCTTTCTTATGCAAAGCTTGGCATAAGGACGACCGTTAAGTTCGCTTTTAAGTAATGAAATGCTTGATGACCTTGATAAAGAACTAGAAAAGAGAGGGCATAAGTTTGTCAGATATGCTGATGATTGTAATATATATGTTAAAACTCTAAGAGCAGGTAAAAGAGTACTGAAAAGTGTCACAAAATTTCTTGGTAAAGAGTTAAAGCTTAAGGTTAATTAGGAAAAGAGTGCAGTTGGTAGTCCCTTTAAAAGAAAGTTTTTAGGATACAGCTTTTATAGCCGAAACGATGAGGTTAGATTCAGAGTTCATCAAAAGAGTTGAAAACGCCTGAAGGAAAAGATCAAAAAGGTAACCAACAGGAACATAAGTATGAACTTTCAGGAAAGAATGAAGAAATTTAACCAACTTATGGTAGGATGGGTAAATTACTATAGATTAGTCGATATGAAAAGAAGACTTAAGGATTTGGATCAATGGATTAGAAGAAGAATTAGAGCTTGTATTTGGAAAAGATGGAAAAGAGTTCGCAGCAGATTTAAATATCTTAAGAAACTAGGATTGAATGCGGATATAGCTTGGCAATTTGCAAATACAAGAAAGAGCTATTGGAAAGTCTCCAATAGCCCTATCCT